>NZ_JAUBTR010000023.1:11839-77891 GCF_036705045.1 Microcoleus sp. BR0-C5 | reverse complement strand
CCCCTAGCCCCCCTTAAAGAAGGGGGGGACAAGATTCCGATCAAAGTCCCCCTTCTTAAGGGGGATTTAGGGGGATCTGGCCTCGGCGATAAACGAGAGATAAAAATGTATTACCTTCTGTTTACTGCCGAAGCTAGATCCCCCCTAGCCCCCCTTAAAGAAGGGGGGGACAAGATTCCGATCAAAGTCCCCCTTCTTAAGGGGGATTTAGGGGGATCGAGACTCGGCGATAAACGAGAGATACAAAGAGTTTTAGTCTCCTACAAAAAACCCAGACTAGCCCAACCCTTCAACTAACAAATTGCGAGCACTTTCCAACGCTTCCTGCAACTTACTAGCATCGCGTCCCCCAGCCTGCGCTAAATTCGGCCGCCCGCCGCCTTTTCCGCCGCAAATTTGAGCAATTCCCCCGATAAACTTGCCAGCTTGCAATCCTTTTTTATTAACTTCAGGACTGAAAGCAGCCACCAAACTTACCTTATCCGGTTCAGGAATTGATGCCAAAACAACCGCAGCATTTCCTAACTTTTGCTGCAATCTTTCCGCCGCAGTTTTCAGCGCTTCCGTATCCACATCTCCCAATTGAGCTACAATGATTTTGAATTCGCCGAGATCCTCAGCCGCACTCAGCAACTGGTCGGATTTCGCGATCGCCAATTCCGACTTGACAGCAGCCAAATGTTTCTGAGTATCCTTCAACTCATTCTGCAAATTAGTAATCCGGTTTGGCAATTCTTCAGGCTTCGCCTTAAATCGATCGCCCAAATCACGCACTACCTTATCCCGCACGTTCAAATAGTCCAAAACAGCTTGTCCCGAAACCGCTTCAATCCGGCGAGTTCCCGCCGCTACCCCCGCTTCGGAAACAATCTTAAACAGCCCGATTTCTGCGGTATTGCTGACGTGAGTTCCGCCGCACAATTCCATCGAAACGCCGGGAAAGTCGATAACTCGCACCACGTCGCCGTACTTCTCGCCAAACATCGCAGTAGCGCCTTTTTCTCTCGCAAGGGCGATCGGCATTTCGGCAACTTCCGCAGCGTGGGCTTCAGCAATCCAACTATTAACTAAATCCTCAATTTTCTGCAACTCTTCTGCTGTGACAGCGCGCGGAGAATTGAAATCAAACCGCAATCTTTCTGAGGATACCAGCGAACCCGCTTGCGAAATCGAATCATCGACAATTTTCCGCAAAGCTGATTGTAATAAGTGAGTTGCTGTGTGGTTGGCCTGAATTCGGCGGCGACCGCTGTTGTCAATCTTCGCAGTAATACTATCGCCAACTCTCAGCGTTCCCCGTTCCACAAAGCCGAAATGCACGAAGAAATCCGATTCCTTCTTCACATCATGAACTCTTACTAACAAACCATCACCATTATCTCCGCTTTTCAAATAACCTTTATCCCCAATTTGTCCGCCGGATTCAGCATAAAACGGCGTTTGGTTCAAAACAACTTGTACCTCGGTACCGGCGGCTGCTTCCTCCACCGATTTGCCGTCAACCAAGATAACTTCCACCTCAGCTAAACTCGACAATTCAGCATAACCGACAAACTCAGTTCCTTGGATTGTTTCAGCCAACTTATCCAAAGAACCCTGCACGGTTAAATCGATGGTTTGGCGAGCATCTTTAGCACGAGTTTGCTGTTCCTTCATCGCCGCTTCAAATCCGTCCAAGTCTACAGTTATTCCCTGTTCCTCAGCAATTTCTTGTGTCAGTTCTAAGGGGAAACCGTAGGTATCGTAAAGAGTGAAAGCATCTTGACCGCTGATTTGTTGGTTTGCTTGCTGTTTTGTACGATCGACAATTTCCTCCAGCAGCTTCTCTCCCCGTTCCAAAGTCTTGAGAAACTGCGCCTCTTCCCTTGCCAATTCCGCCTTAATTTGAGCTTCCCGCGATCGCACGTTCGGATAAGCTGCTTCCGAAAGGGCGATCGCACTTTCAGCCACCCGCACCGTAAATTCGCCCTGAATGCCAATCAGTCGCCCGTGGCGCACCACCCGGCGAATCAACCGCCGCAAAATGTAACCCCGACCAACATTCGACGCGCGAATTTCGTCCGCAATCATGTGCACCACAGCCCGAATGTGATCGCCAATTACTTTCAGCGAAACCTTGACTTTTTCATCGCTATTGTGGTAATCAATCCCGGCAAGTTCCGCCGCCGATTGAACGATCGGAAAAATCAAATCTGTTTCGTAATTATTGGGGACTTTCTGGAGGATTTGAGCCATCCGTTCCAGTCCCATGCCAGTATCAATATTTTGATTTTGCAGCGGTGTTAAATTGCCCTCTGCATCTTTATTGTACTGCATGAAAACCAGGTTGTAGAATTCAATAAACCTGGTATCATCTTCGAGGTCAATATTGTCTCCTCTTTCTGGGTGGAAATCATAGTAAATTTCGGAACAGGGGCCGCAGGGGCCTGTCGGCCCGGATTGCCAGAAATTGTCATCTTCTCCCATGCGTTGAATGCGATCGCCCGGAATGCCAATTTCATCGCGCCAAATCGCAAAAGCTTCGTCATCTTCTCGGAAAACGCTAACAACCAAATTGGACGCTGGTAAACCGAAAACTTCCGTGGAAAGTTCCCACGCCCAGGCGATCGCCTGTTTCTTGAAATAATCCCCGAAACTGAAATTGCCCAACATCTCAAAAAACGTGTGGTGGCGGGCGGTGCGGCCGACGTTTTCGATGTCGTTGGTGCGGATGCACTTTTGAGAAGTCGTCGCGCGCGGTGATTCTGCTGTGCGCTGTCCCAGAAATATCGGCTTGAATTGTAGCATTCCGGCGATCGTCAGCAACACTGTCGGATCTTCCGGCACCAAAGAAGCACTCGGCAAGATTTTATGTCCCCGCTGGGCATAAAAGTCGAGGAATGTTTGGCGGATTTGGCTGCCACTGAGAAACTTAGGAGAAATAGACATGACAAAAACAGTTAAGTATGTAAAGATGTAGCAGCAATAGAATTTATAGGACTTACGCACGGGTGTCCAGAAACCGGGTTTTTAAACCAAAATACTTGCTTAAAATCCTCAATCTCGGTGAAAAAACCCGGTTTCTTTGTTCGGAGTGCGTGAGTGCTAACTTACATCTATGTGGATATTTATATCATTATACTTAGTAATGTAAAGACCTATCAAGTTTTGCAAATAGTGCTTTACTCCTCGGAAAGCTCGTGCTAACTTAATAATAGACACCGGGAAAGAAAGAAACAGGAGGTCGCTATATTTAGAAAGAAAGTTCGAGGATATAGGCATGGTGTCTCCGGTCTAGATTCCGAGGCGCAGCAGAAATTAACCGAACACAACTTGGAATAGTGGCGAACTGCCGATCGAGCAGTCAAGCCAAACCGCAGTCGAGTCAGACTTAGTTGTCGTTGCGGATTAAAAGTAAAGCTGCACAAGTTGTAAACCCTAGTAAGTAACAGTTCTCAACCGGAAACACATCTCGTTTGTTAGAAAAAACAAAGTTCTCATATTATTGGGTCTGATCGCTGTCGATCGGGCCCTATGAATTTTTATAAGACGATCGCAGGAGGAGAGGGGAAGAGGGGCAGCGAGAGAGAGGGGCAGAGTTCGACTGTATAAGTGCTTTCAGGTCAAAGGCAACAGCCCTCGGAGCCGATCGGCGAGCGATCTGTGCAGCTTTTGAGTTATATTATATATAATGGGACGGGGATCACGCCCGCCCGCTTTTTGGCGGGACTCCAGCGCTGTGGTATGAGGCACTGTCAAGATGCGATATCATTGAGGATGTCAGTCAAGACATTAAAACCTACCCTGCTGTGCTGTATAGCAGCAAAATCTACGCTTCTATGAGCTTGCTGCAAGCCAAGGATAGCCAACCGCCATTTTTGGTGACAAGACCAGGCTCAAAAATTTGAATCTCAGGATATTTAGAGTCAAGACTCTAAAAAATCCCATCCCCGACGCAGGGGTGAGAGTTCAAGCAATAACAGCCCGCCCACTCAAAAAAGCTAGTGCCAACAACAACTGTCGTAAATCACTAGCACAGTTCTTAAACTCACAATCTCCAGAGATTCCAGGTAAAAGTATGGCCGAAATAACTAAAGAAGAAATGCGCGAACGGCTGGGAAATATCGACCAGATCCGGGATATAATTTTCGGAGCGCAGCTTAGAGAATACGACAATCGCTTCGATAAAATAGATTCCGACTTGTCGATGATGCAGCAAGATATGCAAACTCGCATTGAACAAGTAAAAACAGTTCTTTCAGGAGAAATGAGGGCTGCAGTTGATTCGTTAGAAAAGAAAGTTAAATCGCTCACCTCAAACACCCAAGAAGAAAGCGCCGATATCCGTCAGCAAGTCGATCGCATTAACCGCAAATTCTCCAGCAGCATGGAAGCCCTCGACGAGGCTATAGACAATCAAACCAGTTCGCTTCGCGACGAACTCTCCCAAACCAGAGAGCGACTATCTGAAGAAACCCGCACTTTGAAAACACAGGTTTTTGAAGAGCTCGATCGTCGCTTTTCTATGCTCAGAGATGTTAAAGTTTCTAGAGACGACATGGCAGAAATTCTGTTTGAACTCGGCATGAGACTCAAAGGAACAGAATTTGTACCCGAACTTAAAGGCGTTGCGGATAATAAGTTAAATACCGAATTTCTGTTGCCGGAGCGCCACCATAACGGATAATAACGCATGGCTTTACCGAAAGAAAATCCGGCTGACGAAAATGAGTTAGAGGGTTTTGTTTCTCAACCTGACGAGTCTGCTGCCGATGTAGCAACCCAGCTAGAACCCTTGCTGAATCTGTTAGTCGATCTCAAAATTTTTGGTGGTTCCAACCAGCAAAATGCAGAGATCGAAGGTGACAGCAGCGGGGAAAATAATCAAGCTGGGGTCCTCGGCGGGTTGATGGATTTGTTAGGTATTTCTGAGCAAGCGCCAGAGGAAGTTGCAGCGAGTGTACCCGAAACAGGCGCTCGCCAACCGGAGTCTGGGGATTCCCCGCCTGTTGCAGACGAGTTCAAAAGTTTGCTATTCGCTACTCACAAACTCAACACTTCAGAACTGGAAAAAGACTATTCCTCAGCTAAAACTATAGATGTTTCCGCGATCGCCCAGCCGGATTTGGAGGAGGAATCAAAGCCTGTCGAAGAATTGTCTAACTTGACAATGAAAGATTCTCTACAGTACGTACAGGCTCAAAAATTCCAGGAGTTTGATCGGCATTTACAAGATGTTTCCGCAACCGATTCCGAGTCAAAATCCTCGGAAAATCCCAATGACTTCATAGTTTCCACAGTCTCAGATCCACCAGAAACTGCATATTTAAATGCTGCGGTGGCTTTGCCTCTAGAAATTCCCAACTTACGAGAACAGCCAGCAGAAATATTAGGTCAAATTAAACAGGATTTAAATGAAGCCGACAGCGCCATGGAAAGGCTGCAAAATCTGATGTTCGGCTCAAAAATGTCGGATATCGAGCAAGTCAAAAATCTGCTGGCAGAAAATGACTTGCCGGGGGTGCGCCACCTGATGACAACAATCGACGATAAATTAGGAAAATTGGAGCACCAAATCTACGATCCCCAAGAGTTGATTGAGTTGATGTTGCCTTGGATCGCAGAAATTCTCAGCCGCAAAGTGGCCGATTCCAGGGAAGAAGTTGTTAAGGCGATGGTGCCAATTATTGACGAAGTGATCAGGGCAAAAACTCAGGAAAACAAGTCGGCAATGAGTGCGGCAATAGCTGAGCTGCTTCCCGACGCACTTGCTCAACAAATAGTGAATTCGCCAGCGGATATTGCTAACGCGATCGCCCCAGAAATTGGTCTGGCAATTAAAGAGCAAATTCGCCTTGACCAAGAGTCGATCGCTCAAGCCCTCGCCCCCGAAATGGGCAAAGCGATTACAGCCCAAATAAGACTCGAACGCGACTCTATGGTGGATGCGCTCTATCCCGTAATTGGCAGTACAATTTCCCGATACATGGCAGAAGCTATCAAGACAATCAATGAAAAAGTGTCAAATGCCCTCAGCGTCGAAGGAGTTCAGCGCAAAATTCGCTCCAAAGTACAAGGAGTCTCCGAAGCTGAATTAATCCTCAAAGAATCAATACCCTTTACCGTCCAAGCAGCATTCTTAATTCATAAAGCATCAGGCTTGATTATTTCCGAAGTTCAAAACTCAGAAAGCTACCAGTTAGAATCAGAAATGGTAGCAGGAATGCTGACAGCTATTCGCAGCTTTGTTAACGAGTGCATCGTGCAGCCGGGAGAAATTTCCGAACTCAATCAAATTGAATACGGCGACTCAAAAATTATGCTAGAAGTAGCGGGATATTGCTACATGGCCGTCGTGATAAAAGGAGAACCGCCACAGTCGTTCATCAACAAACTGCGGCAAACAGTTAGTAATCTCATCCTTAATTATGCTAAAGTAATTCACGAGTTTAATGGCGACCCCGGTACTATACCGGAGTCGCTGCACCCGTGTATAAAAAGTTTATTCGACACGCTGCAAAAAGAAAAATCAACAAAACCCCCGATCGCCCTAGCGGCTATCAGTTTAGCCGCCCTGAGCTTAATCTTAGTACCTTGGGGGATTTATCAGTATCGCAGCAACATTTACCGTCGCCTCGAAGCAAATGCCCTCGCAGCTTTAGCATCCACTCCCCAATTAGCAGTTTACCGCTTAGATGTTGCAGTTGATGGCAAAACTTTAAAGCTAACCGGAAAGTTGCCAAATCAAGAATTGCGGGCACAAGCTGCAAAAATAGCCGCATCAACTGCACCGAAATTGCAATTAGATAATAGAATTCTAGCTGTAGATGTCCCCCCAGATCCAGTTTTGACGGCTGCCGAGGTACAGCGGATTACCGCTGTTTTGAATCAGAAAGAGGGCCTTTCTATTTCTACGCGGTATGGCGATCGCAAAGTTACAGTAGAGGGTACTGTTAGAGACGGTGCAGACGCACAGAAAATAGCTCAGTCCCTGAAGCAAATTCCCGGTGTTCAATCGGTGATTAGCACAATTAAATTAGATCCGCTGAAAATTACAAGCCGCATTTACTTCCAGCAAGGAACGGCAAAATTAGACCCTACATACGGAGAAATCATCGCCAGTGTCAAAAATTTCATGGATCAATATCCTCAAAAACAGATTAAGATAATTGGGCACAGCGATCGAACTGGGGAAATTTCTACAAATCAACAGTTGTCGCTGAGGCGTGCCGCAGCAGTGCGAGATGCTCTCTTGCGGCTGGGTGCTGACCCAAAGCGCCTCCAAACGGTTGGCATCCCCCATCCTCCTGCCGACGTGGAACCCAATCAACCACGACTTTTAAGCAGATGCGTGGTATTTGAACCAATAACTAACACCATAAACAGTAAATAATTATGTCAGTTACTATAGCTAAAAAAATGTGTATGATCGGCGATTTTGGTGTGGGCAAAACCAGCCTGATCCGCCGTTTTGTCGATCGGCAATTCACCGACCAATACCTCTCTACCGTGGGAGTAAAAATTTCTCGCAAAAACGTAGAATTAGAAAATGTAAAACAGCGGGAAAACGTGACTGCACAGTTGCTGATTTGGGACTTAGAAGGGCATACAAAATTCAAAGGAATAGCACCGACTTACTTGCAGGGAGCTAGTGGCGTTTTAATCGTTGCCGATGTCAGCCGATCCGAAACAGTTGAGCGAATCTCCGAACACATTCAGCTTTATTCTTCCGTCAATCCTAAAGGGTCAATTATCGTCGCTTTGAACAAAGTAGACTTAATTGACGAGGAAAAATTGGCGCTGCTAGTGGAAATGTCCCATGCGATAGGTCAAGACAAAGTAATAGCAGTTTGCACGACATCTGCTAAAACCGGCAAAGACGTTGACGAAATTTTCTACAAACTAGCTTACACAATGGTAGAACAACTATGAACCCCCTGTTAAGAAAGCTGTTAGGCCCGCGACAAACACAGTATTTTCTAGTAAATCACCATTTCATCATTCAGGAAACCTCCGCCGAAGTGCAGCATTATGCCGATACTCCGGGCGACGCGATACCAGGTGCAGATGCTCGCCTGAGTTTTCCCGAACTGATTGGCATTGAAAATATCCTCATGTCTATCATTATGGGACGGCTCCCTGGTTTTGAAATCAAAGGTATCGCTCGGTTTGCAGACCCGAACCGCCCTTTATACTTTGATATGTTGGCTATCAAATATGAAGAAGAACAAGAATATGTGCCAAGTAAATTGCTAATTTTGATTGAAGATACCACCGAAAAGATGGTAATGAAGCAATCGTTGATTCAGAGGGCGAATGAAGCTAATCTGTTGGTTAGTGCCTTAGCCGCTTCTAAAGATTATATAGATAAAGTTATTCGTTCGATGGGCGATGCTTTGTTGGTGACAACAACATTAGGAACTATCAAAACAATCAATCAATCGGCCCAATGGTTATTTGGGTATAGCGAAGCAGAATTAATTGGCCATCCCCTGTGTTTAATATTAGTAGAAGAAACATTAATTTACCAAGCTCGCCACCGCTATATTTTGTCTCATAAAGAGCTGCGTAGAGAACTAGAAATAGTCTGCACTACTAAAGCAGGAGAAGAAATTTGGGTAGAATTTTCCTGTTCGGCAATTCAGACAGAATTAGAGGGACTTTACGATTTCATTTATATAGGCAGGGACATCACAGAACGCAAACAACAAGAAATAGAAATTCGTCGCTCTTTGGCAAAAGAGCAAGAACTCAGACAGGTAAAATCTCGTTTTTTCTCGATGATCGCTCACGAATTCGGCAATCCTTTAAGTACAGTATTATTTGCTACTAAAATCCTCCAAGACTACGGCGACGAAATCACCCACACGGAAAAACACCAATACCTGCAACACGTTAAATCAGCCTCTCAACAAATGGCTCAGCTATTAGATGACGTGCGGTTGCTCAGCAGCGCCGAAGCAGGAAAACTCGAATTCTATCCCGCACCAGTTGACTTAAAAAAATTTTGCAGCGAGTTAGTAGAATCCATTAAAATTAGTTATGGAAAAAATCATACAATTAACTTTATTTATCAAGAATTAGTTACGCCCACGACCAAAAATGATACCGACTCGCAGGAAACGCAACATTTGCCCGCACTAGATCCAAAATTGCTGCGGCACATCTTGACAAATTTGCTGTCAAATGCTTTCAAATATTCGCCGATTGACAGCAATATTTATTTTGAATTAAATTGTCAGAATAATGAAGAAGCCACATTTAAAATTAAAGACGCAGGCATTGGCATTCCTATCGAAGACCAAGAACAACTATTTGAATCTTATTATCGAGCCAGAAATGTCGGAAAAATACCCGGTACAGGACTGGGTTTATCCATAGTCAAGCAGTGTGTAGATTTGCACGGAGGTCAAATCGAATTTTCCAGCGAGATCGGGTTAGGCACTACCTTTATAGTCAGAATTCCCTTTGAGAAACAGAGATAAATAGATGGATTTTCGATTATTCGATACACAGGGCGCATTCACTACTAAGAATCTCACATGAAAACCTTGTTTAAAAAACTGTTAGTTCCCCACCACTTGGAGTACCTAGCACTGGATAAAGATTTTTTAATCCAAGAGAAGTCTCTCAAAGTGGAGCGGTTCGGCGACTTTCCCGATGAAGTAGTCGCCGGCAACGATGTCCGCATTCCCTTCCCCGAATTGGTGGGAACTGAAGAAATTTTAATCGATATTTTTGAAAGACGTTTGCCAAATTTTGAATTAAAAGCGATCACGCGGGTATTAGAAAATGGCTCGCGGCTTTATTTTGATATGTATATCGTGCAGTTCACCAATGACGAGAATTATCAGAGATTAATTATATTTTTTCAAGACGTAAGCGACAGGATGGCTTTAGAACAAACTCTAGTCCAAGCTACCAATGAAATGGATATTTTATTGAGTACCTTAGCCGCAACTAATAATTATGTTGAAAAAATTATTACTTCAATGGCAGAAGTTTTGTTGGTAACAACAGCCTCGGGAAAAATAAAAAAACTCAATCAAGCTGCTCAAGATTTGTTCGGTTACAGCGAATCAGAATTAGTAGGCCAGCAAATAGAAGTTCTTGCTGCTGTGGGCGCATCTTTGCAAGCAGTCAGTCAATATCCGCCTCAACAATCTCGAACTAACACTGAAGTAATTTGCACGGCAAAAAGCGGAGAAAAGCTCACCGTTTCGTTTTCCTGTACGGCGATTCCGACGGACATTAAAGGCATTTCTGGATCTTCGCCCGCCGTTCAAGATTTCGTGTACATCGGCCGCGATGTCACAGATAGACAGCGCGCCCGCAAGCGAAAAACAGCTCAGTACGTCACCACTCGCATCCTGTCGGCATCCGAAACAATCAAAAAAGCTATAGCAGCAATTCTCCCCGTAATTTGCGACAGCTTGGGATGGGATACCGCCGAACTGTGGATGCCTGAAGCTGGGGAAAAACTGTTGTCAGAAACTAAGAGAATAACTGCGGTTTCCGACCCCAATTTGCTTCGCTGCGTCGCCAGTTGGACAAAACGCTCAGTTTCTATCCCCAAATTTGCCGAATTTACCGAACAAATGACTTGTGCGTTTGGCGAAGGATTACCGGGTTTCGTTTGGGCTAGCGGTTCATCTCAGTGGATTGCCGATGTCACAAAAAGCGACAGTTGTATGCGCCGAGAAATAGCCGCAGAAGAAGGATTATACGGAGCTTTTGGTTTCCCAATTTTGGGCGACTACGAGGCGGAAACTTCTGCAAGAGCTGTGTTGGGGGTGATGACTTTTTTCAGCCGTGAAGTGCAGTGTTTTGATGAAGAATTGCTCCAGACAATGGCGACAATCGGCAGCCAAATCGGTCAATTTATCAAGCGCAAGCAAGCGGAAATAGCTTTGCGGGAAAGCGAAGAACAACTGCGAGACTTATTTGAAAATGCTACTGACTTAATTCAAAGTATAGGAGCGGACGGTCATTTTTTGTATGTAAATCGGGCTTGGCGGCAAACTCTGGGCTACACCGAAGCAGAAATTGCTCAAATGACTGTTTTTGATATTATTCATCCCAACAGTTCCCAAGAGTCTCTGGATATATTATATCAAGCTTTTACCCAAAAAACTGTAAATGAAAATACCTTGTATCCAGAATCGATTGAAGTAATATTTATCACTAAATATCACGAACAAATTTTGTTGGAAGGCAGCCTAAGCTGTAAGTTTGCGGATGGTTCGCTAGTAGCGATTCGCGCTATTTTGCGAGACATTACTGCTCGAAAAATGACAGAAGACGCCCTGGCAAAATCTGTGTCCCTGCTGCAAGCAACTTTTGATTCTACTGCTGATGGTATTTTAGCTACTGACAGGAGCGGAAAAATAGTCACTTTCAATCGAGAATTTGTGGAAATGTGGGGCATACCTAACGAAGTGATGGCACTGCGAGATAACGCGGCAACGATCGCCTTTGTCCTGAACCAGCTCAAAGACCCCCAAGCATTTCAAGAGAGAATAGAATCGCTTGACGAGCAGCCCGAAGCCGAAAGTTACGATTTGTTGGAATTTCAAGACGGCAGATTTTTTGAACGCTATTCGGAACCGCAGCGGCTGGGAGATAAAATTATCGGCCGAGTCTGGAGTTATCACGACATTACGGAACGCAAGCAAGCAGAAGATGCCCTGCGGGAAGAACAAGAAAAATCAGAAAAGCTGCTGTTAAATATCCTGCCCAAGGCAATAGCAGAACGCCTTAAGCAAAACGAAACTACTATTGCCGAATACTTTCCAGAAGTGACTGTTTTGTTCGCAGACATTGTAGGGTTTACTGCTTTGTCTGCCCTCATGAATCCGATCGAGCTTGTGGAGCTCCTCAATAAGATTTTTTCAGGATTCGACCTTTTGTGCGAACAGCACGGCCTAGAGAAAATCAAGACCATCGGCGACGCATACATGGCGGTTGGAGGGCTCCCTGAACCCAGGGCAGACCACGCAGAGGCGATCGCCCAAATGGCCCTAGATATGCAAGCAGAAATAGCCCGATTTAATGCTAGCCATAATAAATATTTTAGCATTCGCATCGGCATTCACAGCGGCCCGGTTGTTGCCGGAGTAATTGGCATCAAAAAGTTTATTTACGATTTGTGGGGCGACACAGTAAATATTGCTTCCCGCATGGAATCTCACGGTTTGCCTTGGCGGATTCAAGTCAGCGAAACTACTTATAAGTTATTAGAACACAAATATGTATTTCAGGAGCGGGGAACTATTGAAGTTAAAGGCAAAGGGGAAATGAAAACTTATCTGCTCATTGGTAGAAAATAATGCCGATCATCAGTCATAAGTCATCTGGCTGATGACTAAAAGTGTTGCTAAAGTTAATTAACAATACTTTTTGACCCAGACTAATGGAACTTGCTAATTTGTCGGCCAATTTACGATCGCCCGACGAAGCTGTCGATCGCCATCCTGTGACGGTTGCGCCCTCAACTTCCATCGGGGATGCGATCGCCCTGATGCGTCGGACGATCAACCCCTGCCCACTGCCTAATGCCCCTGCACTTCCCGACTCAAACGAAACTGTAAAAGCATCGATTAATTGCGTCTTAGTTGTCGATGAAAATCAGCTAGTGGGAGTGCTAAGCCCGGAAGATGTGCTGAACTTAGCCGCCTCCGAATACGGATGGCAAGGCATGAAAGTTGCCGAGGCAATGACGCGGAATTTAATTGTCTTACAAGAATCAGAATTTACAGATATTACTACCGCATTTAAGCTATTTTGTCAATACTCGATCGATTGCTTGCCTATTGTAGATGAACGGGGTCAGCCAGTAGGTATAGTCAGCGAAAAAACGATTCGCCCAGCAATGTATAGCTGGATCGAGGCACTGCATCAAGAAGTGGCAAAACTCCAGGAAAAATGCGAACTGTTAGAGGGCAATTGTGAACTAGAAAAAGCCAGCGATCGCCAAAAGGCCGAAAATGCCATGCGGCAGAGCGAGGCGCGCTACCTGGCGATTGTGGAAGACCAAACCGAACTGATTTGCCGCTACCTCCCAGACGGTAAAATAACTTTTGTCAATCAAGCTTACTGCTGCTATTTCCGCGTGCAACCAGAAGACTTGCTCGGCAAATGCTTCATGTCGCTGCTGCCATCTGCAGACCGAGAAATTTTTCAAGAGCAATATAATTCTGTGTCTCCCGACAACCCTATTTTTACCTGCGAGCACCAAGTAATTTTGCCGAGCGGAGAAATTCGCTGGCAGCAGTGGATCGATCGGGCGATATTTGACGAGAGCGGACAAATCGTCGAGTATCAAGCTGCAGGCCGGGATGTCACGGATCGCAAACAAGCAGAAATCGCTTTGCAGCAGCTCAATACAGAGTTAGAACGGAGAGTGCAGCAGCGGACACAATGGTACGAAATGGCAGTATCGGCAGGCAAAGTGGGGGTTTGGGACTGGAATTTGGAAACCGATGAAATCTACATTGCTCCGTCTTTGAAAGCTTTGTTGGGCTATCAGGAAACAGAGATTCCCAACCGCATCGAAAATTGGGTGTCTCACGTTCATTCCGACGATCGAGTTGCAGTCGCCGAAGCAGTAAATGCTTATCTAGAGGGTTTGACAGAAATTTATGAAATAGAACACCGGATGGTGCGTAAAGACGGCAGCACCTGCTGGATACTTGCCCGCGGCAGCGCGATCCGATCGGCTTCTGGCCAGGCATTACGACTGACTGGCACTGACACCGACATTACCGATCGCAAATTGACCGAAGAAAAACTCCAAAAATCCGAAGCCGAACTGCTGGCGCTGTTTAACGCCATGACGGATATCGTGCTGGTTTTCGACGCCAGCGGCCGCTACCTCAAAATCGCCCCCACGGCTCCCGAACTGCTGTACAAACCTGCTCCTGAAGTGCTGGGCAAAACCCTCGCCGAAATCTTCCCAGAAGCGGAAGCTAATTTTGCCCTGGGCCACATTCGCCAAACATTGGCATCTGGGCAAACCCACAGAGTTGAATACAGGATGGAAATTGGCTGCAAGTTATTTTGGTTTGATGCCAGTATTTCGCCGCTGGAGCTCGATCGGGTGATGTGGGTCGCCCGAGACATTACCGCCCGCAAACAGGCAGAATCTGCACTGCAAAAGAGTGAGGAAAAGTTTCGCAACTTATTTGACGATGCTCCGATCGCGCTTGGTTTGGCAAGCGTGCGCGACTACCGCACGATCAAAGTGAATGAAGCTCACCGCCAGATGTTGGGCTACAGCGATTCGGAGTTGGCTAGCATGACTTTTAGTGAACTCACGCATCCAGAAGATTTACACGCAGATGTAGAGGAAGTCAAGCAGTTGATCTGTGGCAAGATTTCTCGCTTCCAAAGGGAAAAACGCTTGATTAAGAAGAATGGCGAGCTGATGTGGGCAAACTTGACGGTGACGCTGATCCGCGATCGCGAGGGCATTCCTCTCTACAGTATGGGGGCGATCGAAGATATCAGTTATCGTAAGCGGGCAGAAATGGAATTTCAGCAGTTAAAAGAACGCCTGCAATTTTTACTGGCTTCTAATCCGGCGGTAATTTTTACAGCCGCACCTACGGGGGACTTTTGTACTACTTACATCAGCGACAATGTTCAGACAATCGTTGGCTGCAATCCCCAAGAATTGTTGGCAGATTCTAAATTTTGGTCTAGCCGAATCCACCCTGAAGATCGACCACAATTTTTAGTAAATTTTTCGGATTTGTCCGAGGGAAAAAATTGCATTTGCGAGTATCGTTTTCTACATCAAGACGGAATTTACCGCTGGCTAAGGACGGAACTAAAACTATTGGTTGACAGCAGGGGGATTCCGATCGAAATTATTGGTTATGCCGCCGATATCAGCAATTCTAAATACGCCGAACTCGCTAGGGGTCGGCAGTTCGAGCAAGAACGGCTTGTGGAGGCGATCGCCCGTCGTGTCCGCCAGTCTTTGCAATTAGAGGAAATTCTCAACACCACGGTTGCGGAACTCCAGCAAGTATTATTAGCCGATCGAGTTTTGGTTTATCAACTTTTACCCGAAAAAGGCGGCCGAGTCATTGCTGAAGCCGTTGCAGAAGGATGCAGCCCACTGGTGGATAGATGTTTTGGCGAAGAGGTTTTTCCGGCCCAAAGTTCTCAGCTTTATTTGCAAGGGCGAATTTGTGCGATCTCCCAACTAGATGATCCCTCCCTTACAACTTGTATGGCCCAGTTTATGAAACAGATTCAAGTTAGGGCAAAGTTAGTAGTGCCGATTATTCAGCACAGCCAACTTTGGGGATTGCTGATTGCCCACCAATGTGATGGTTCTCGTGATTGGAAAGAATGGGAAATCAATTTATTTCAGCAGTTGGTGAATCAATTGGCGATCGCCATTCAGCAATCTCTACTTTACCAGCAACTGCAAGCTGAACTGAGCGAACGCAAACAAGCGGAAGCAAAGTTGAAAAACTCCCTCAGAGAAAAAGAAATTTTGCTTAAAGAAATTCACCATCGCGTCAAAAACAACCTCTGCGTAGTTGCCAGTCTGTTAGAATTGCAATCGAACACAGTTGCCGACCCGCAAGTAAGCAAAATGTTTGAAGAAAGTCAGAATCGTCTTTATTCTATGGCTCTGATTCACGAAAAACTGTACCGATCGACTAACCTAGCGCAAATTAATTTTGGTGAATATCTTGAAGATTTGGTAAGTAACTTGTTTCACTCTTACAATATTAGCAACAACCAAATTCAGTTGCAGGTATTAGCTGAGCCAATTTTCCTAAATCTTGAAACCGCTACTCCCTGCGGTTTAATTGCCAATGAACTGGTTTCAAATACGCTGAAACACGCTTTTCCTGATGGCACAACTGGTACAGTTAGTGTAGAATGCTATCAAACGGGCAATCAAGAAATCAACCTCTTAGTTAAGGACAACGGCATTGGCTTTCCTCAAAACTTAGATTTTCGGAAAACTCAATCGATGGGGTTTCAAGTTGTCTGCACTTTAACCGAGCAGTTGGAAGGAACCATCGAAATATCCAGAGAATTTGGTACATCTTTTCACTTGAAATTTAACGAGTTAAACTACTTTCAAAGATTGTAACAAAATGAGTTTTGCCGAAAAAAAAATTAATATTTTGATTGTCGAAGACGAATTGTTAATTGCTAAAAACTTATCTCCGAAATTAGAAAAGTTGGGATATCAAATCGCCGATATCGTTTCTTCAGGAGCCGATGCCATCCAGCGCGCCCGCGAACTAAAACCCGATTTAATTTTAATGGACATAGTTATCAAAGGCGACATTGACGGCATAGAAACAGCAGCAATAATTAATCAAGAATTAGATATACCAATTATCTATACAACTGCCTATGCTGACGACGAAACTTTGCAGCGAGCCGAAAATACTGGTTCTTACGGCTACCTGCTCAAACCTTTTAAAGAAAGAGAAATGCACGCCACTATCAAGATAGCACTGAGCAAACATCAAGAAGCAGTTAGTCTGAAAAAAATAATGGCATTAGCAGCAGAAAAAAGCGAAAATAGATCGCGCTTTATTTCAATGGCTTACCACGATTTAAACACTCCTTTAACTACCATACAGTTATCGGCTGAAATGCTAGAAGATAGCGAATTGCAAAAAAGCCTCGGAACTACCAATAAAAATGTTGATAGGATTAAAAAAGCAGTCAGTAATATGAGTGGGTTGCTGGAAGATATTTTAATTCTTAGCAAAGCAGAATCAGGCAAAATTTCATTAAATTTAAATCCGATTAATGCGACGGATTTATGCAATTCTATTTTAGAAGAACTGCAACCTATCGTCACCGACAAACACCTAATACATTTCCGCAGTCACACAAATCCGCTGCACGCCAATCTTGATGCAAAACTACTGCACCACCTTCTGACTAATTTGCTTTCCAACGCCATTAAATATTCTCCAAACGGCGGCAATGTCAGTTTAGACTTAAGCTGCGAAAACCAACAAATAATTTTGTGCGTTCGAGATGAGGGAATTGGGATGACACCGGAATATCAAGGAAAACTATTTCAGCAGTTTGAACGGGGTGCTAATGTAGGCAAAATTAAAGGATCGGGTTTGGGACTCTGCATTGTCAAACACATAGTTGACCTGCACGGCGGTACAATAAGTGTGGAAAGTGAACTAGGTAAAGGTACTACATTTATTGTCACGCTGCCTTTGTATAGTTGACTGTTGACTGTTGACTGTTGACTGTTGACCCGGAGTAATTCTAAAATCTAAAATCTAAAATCGGTTGGGAGATAAAAGCTCGATCGCCCTATCTTCTTCTCCCCCCGCCGCCTTCGCAAATCGCTCAGCCAAAGCAGGTACAATAGTCAAAGGATTGCTGAGACCCGAAAAAACGTGCAATCCAGGGCGATCGGCGATCGGCCCCACTACAGGCAAATTATCAGCGCTAAATGCCACACTACACTGGTGCCAAGTTGCCGATAAACCTGCCAAATCAGGCAAAACCTTGCTGATTCCTGCACGAATTGCCGTTTCGCTGGTTTCGCGATCGACTTTAGCATTCAAATCGCTCAAAGTGCGAGACAATTGCCCGATCCGCAAACTCCCATCATTAAATTGAATTGCACCCGCATCTAAAATCGGCGGCTGTAACTCTTTACCCGGTTCATCCCAAAGAAAATCCACCTCAATTCTACTCGATTCAGCTTCCAATTCAAAACGTTTTAATACCGCAGGCATCACCAAAGTCCTGAGTTTCAAATCCACAGGTGCAGTTTCCAAAATCTCCGTGCGAGTAAAATAAACTCCCACAGAAACACCAGCGGCTTTCAGCAAAGTCCGACTCCAACCTCCAGCACAAACCACAGTATTTTCACAACGATAAATTCCCTGCGCCGTCTTGACTCCCGAAATCCGATTTCCCTCTTCTATAAACCCAATTACTTCAGCAAATTCTATCGTTCCTCCCAACCGTAGAAACCCTTGACAATAAGCTTTATTTGTGGCAATCGGCGAAATGTGACCGTGGCGCACAGTCAGAGCTCCGGCGATCGCACTTTTATTCAGCAAAGGTTCCAACTCCCCAGCTTCTGCAACACTCAAAAGCTGCGGAACAATCGCAAAATGCGCGTAATTAGATGCCACTTTTTCGGCATCAGTACCCGCATCAATTGTCAGCAACAAATCCAATTCCCGAAACTCAGTATCAGCATCTAATTCCGCCGATAAATTGCGGTGGCGTTCGATACCTTCCCGACACAATTGCCGAGTTAAATCCGTCGTTCCCGACCAATAAGCCAAGCCACCATAACTAAAACGAGTAGCATTCTGCATGGTAGCATCTCGTTCCAAAAGCAGCACGGCAAAACCTTTTTTTGCCAGTTCGTAACTCAGTGCAGCACCCGTAATGCCACCGCCGACAACAATCCAATCGTAACTTTTCATGAGCAACTCAAAGGGAAGAAAAATATCATGCTTAGATTTTAGCTTAGCTTTTTTCGGAACCAATCGAAAAGCCTCTACCTACAGGAAGAGGCTGCCTGCGATCGGCATAACTGAAACTTCCACCCGTCGGGAGATGTTTGTGCAGGGAGATTTTTCGTTCAATAGTAGGAATTAGAGTCAGCAAAAAATTAGAAATACCAGAGAGGTTTTTATGAGTATCGACAAACCAGGCAAAGATATGGAGCGCACTGTTAATCCGGGCGATCGCATTTCCGACAAACCGCAAACCATTGAAGAAAAAGCCCAGCAACTGGCGGTAGACCACGTACCAGACATCGTGGGAGATGTTGTTACAGTTCCAACTTATGTAATCGTCGAAGAACCGGATGGGGAAAAGAAAGCTTTGCACCACGTCAAAGACGCCGACGAAATTTCCGACGTAATTCGGCAGGCCCGCGTTGACGAAAATGGCGAACGGGTTTGGGATTAAGTTCAATCCAATAAAAACGGGTTTTTTGTACAAAAGTTATCGTAGAAATCATGGAAACAAATCCCAGAAATAGTACGCCCTATCCCAATATTCCGCCGATTCTCGAAAGTGACGACACAGAGTACCGCGATGCTGGCATTACAAGTACAGTTTCAGTTGCAGGTCATCCCCTCCACCCAGTGCTGATCGTGTTTCCGGTAGCCTTTTTAGTAGGAGCCGCCGGCACGGATATCGGTTATTGGCTGACAAGCGATCCGTTTTGGGCGAGAGCTTCGGTTTGGCTGATTGGTGCTGGTTTTGCTGCGGGGATTTTGGCGGGAATCACGGGCTTTTTAGATTTTTTCAAAATAAAAAGAGTGCGCGATCGCAGTGCCGGTTGGTTGCACATGGGGGGCAATGTGGCGGCTTTGGTACTTTCCCTGATTAACTTGCTGTTGCGACAAGGAAATCCGGCTGAGCCAATAGTATATACAGGTTTAGCAATATCGATCGTCGTTGCGACCTTGCTGGGCATTACAGGCTGGTTCGGCGGCGAACTAAGTTTTCGCCACAAAATCGGCGTCATCGGCCCTACAAGTCATAATTCTTAGGTTTGTGACCGTTTGTAGTAGGGACTTCCGTCCCTCTTGATTTGACACTTTAGCACTAAAGTCTTGACTACAAACTTAAAGATTGTCCGAGCCAATTCAGATAAGCATAGCTGCCAGCGATAATAGGAATAGCAATAATTTCGGGAACTTCATAGGAATGGAGTTCCTGAACTTTTGTTTTTAAAGCCTCAAATTTAGCCATATCAGTTTTAATTACCAACTGCCACTCAGACTCGGAATGAATCTCGCCTTGCCAAGTATAAATAGAGCGAATTGGCGACAAACTCACACAAGCAGCCAGCTTGTTTTCTACTAGAGATTTCGCAAGATTCTCCGCCTCGGTCTCCGATGCCACAGTTACCAGCACCACCCCAAAATTAACAGTCATAACGATTTTAGATTTGAGATTAAAGAATTGATTTGAACACAAAACCTTGAGCGTAATTCTTTGTAGCTAGAGGGCAAAGCCTTTCCCGGCGCGGATATCTACCACTTTTAATAATTCTATTTACCGGATTTATAGCTTTTCTCAAAAAGATGAGGTATGACTGACAGCTTATACAACCACTAAACTAAGAGGGCTGAAGCCCAACTACGTCCGCGAATCTTTCTGAGAACCGCTATAATTGATCGTGTCGCATCTAAATTTTACAGTCAAGTTGGAGGAAATTATTGTGGGGAGTAGGGGTTGGGCGGGATGCCGGCCCAAAAATCCCATTCAGATACGCAATTACCCATTCCCCACTTCCAAATTCCCTTTCCCATTACCCATTTTTAATTTCCGTAACTTCCCAAGAATTGACTTTGCCAGCGCCAGCTAAGGAAAAATAGCGCCTAGTAGAATCCGGCAAAATAGCTCCCGCCAACAAAGCATTATCTAAATTAGCTCCTATTAACGTCGCCTCGCTCAAATCTGCTGACATCAAATCTGCTTGACACAGCTTTGCCCAATTCAGATTTGCCCCTCTCAAACAACTTCCCCTCAACTTAGCCCCGGTTAAGTTTGCGCCCGCCAACTTCACCCCCCGCAACTGAGCCGCGCTGAAATTCGCCCCCGCCAAATTCGAGCCTTCCAAATTAGCTCCCATTAGTTTAGCTTCGCTGACGTTAACGCCGCTCAAATCTGCACCGCAGAGATTCACCCCTGCCAACTGCGCTCGCCGCAGACTGACTCCGGTTAATTGAGCTCCAAAAAGTTTTGCACTGTTGAGCCTTGCACCGTAAAGGTTGGCCCACTTAACATTAGCTCCCGTCAGATTCGCGCCCAGCAAGTTAATTAATTGCAAGTCGGCGCTGCACAAATTGGCATTCCACAACACAGCACCCCGCAGGTTTGCGCCTGTTAAAGTTGCGCCGCTTAACTTTACTCTGGGCAATTTTGCTTTTACCAAAAAAGCTCCACTCAAATTAGCTTTTGTCAAATCTGCACCCGAAAGTTGGGTTTCGCCCATTTTGGCAAAAGTCAGATTTGTTCTTTGCATCTGTGCACCTTTGAGTGTTGCTTTGGTGAGAAACGCTCTACTGAGGTTGGCCCCGGAAAGATTAGCTCGCGAAAGGTTGACTCCGATTAAGATTGCTCCGCTGAGGTTTTTCCCGCTGAGGTCGGCTCCAGTAAAGTCTCTTTCTCCTTTTTCGTAATTGTTGAGCAGTTCACTAACTTCCATAGGGCATCATACCTTCTATGATTGGGGGGTTTCGATCCAGAAATCTTTACTGTTAAGGTTGTTTCAGAAAGGAAACTGTTTCAGAAAGGAAACTGTTTTAGCATTTGCCTCAAACGGTATAAATTTCATTAACATCACTTTCTGTTTAAAGGCAATCTCTTAATAAAGATTTTATATCTTCCTCGCGGTAGCGATCCCGGTTTCGGTATTTTTGAATTAAAAATTAATGTTTCTTGACATAGATAGTCATTCCTTAACGCTCAACCGTAATTCGCAACTTCAGGCGCAGCGTGCCCTTGAATCCTGCAGGAGGTTGCCAGGAACTCAAGGCTTTCTTGAGAGTCTCTACGGCGTCTGTTGCTTGCAGCGTCGAGGTTTGAGTATCGTTAGCGAAGCCCGCCCCTACGGGGGCTACGCCAACGAAGAGGAGCGCCAATCGGGCAACGCGGCCGCCTTGTACCGATAACTCCCACACCGTTTCACCGCTAACCCCCGCCGGGAGATTAACAGATTGCAAGTATTGAGTCAAAGCGACGATCGCCCCGGCATCCAACCCTTCGGCGCTGACTACTTGGAGGCGAGAAGCCTTTGGCTGCGATGGTTGCAACTCACCGTAACCTCGCGGCGGCGGCATAGCAGGAACTGGACTCACTGGTGCCGAGTTGCGATTCGAGGTAACGCTGCGAGTGCCGCCCCTAGTTGGCTCTACCCCTCCCGACTCAAAAATACCCTCATAGCTGACACCCTGCGGCAATTCTACAGGCACTTGCACTCGGCGACGAGATCCATCGGGTTCGACTCGCACTTCTTCGCTCACAGCCACAAAAGCCGTGTATTCCGACAGCAACCGATAAGTCAGAGCAGTATTAGTCACAGCTTCCACCAGAGATTTAGTCTCGCCACCAAACATTTGATTCATTAAATCTTTAATGCGCGATCGCCCCCAAAGTTGAGCTACCGCCGGATTGCCAAAATCCGTAGCGGTTGCGGAGACTGAAGTAGACTCGCGCTGCCGCCCGCCGGATTGAGCAAAATTAACAGGTAAAACTTGCTCGTAAGCTTTGCCACCTGCAAGAGTGCCGCGGATGCGAAGTTTGCCGTTAGTTCGATCGGTCTTTTTGCCAAACAAAACCAGTGGCCCACTCGCAAACAAGTCTGGGGGTGCGATCGGATAAATCTCCGGTTTTTCCCCCACTCCTTCCCAACTAATTTGAATATTAGTCAATACCGGACTATTAATTTCCCTAAAAAATTTTTCTGCCGCTTCTGCTGACGGTTCATCTTGACGAATTACTTGAGACGTGCCTCTTCCCACTTCCGCCAAACGGTTGAGCAAAAACCGATTCACCGAACCGCCGACACCAAAACTATAAAGTCGATTTCCTGGTTTCAGACTCTGCTGAACCAGAGCCAGCACTTCATTTTCATTACCAATGTAACCGTCAGTAATTAATACAATACTCCGCAGCCTTCCCGTTGTCGCCGCCGGAAAATTCATCACTGTTTGAAGGCCGTTAACCAGTTCTGTACCACCGTTTGCCTGCAACTTATCGATATAATTAATGGCGCTTTGTCGGTTGGCAGCCGTATTTGCTAAAGGAGTTGTTGAAAGTGCTTTCGCCGTGTTGGCAAAATCAATAATAGTAAAAGTATCGTTGGAATTTAGCCCTTGAATGAAGCGGCGCATCAACTCCTTAGATTTTGCCAGCGGTTCGCCCTGCTGAGAACCGGAAGTATCCATCAGAAACACGACATCTTTAGGCACAATTTCATTAGTTTTGTAGTTTAATGCCGGAATCAAATAAGTAGCAAAATGACCGCCCCGCTTGTCGGATTGAGTCAAGACAGTTGCGCGCGTATTTTCGCCCGCGACTCGATAGCGCAAAATTAAATCTTTATTGGGAATTGTGTCTGAATTGGCTAATTGGACTTGCACAATATTGCCACTGCGGTCAGTTGTAATTTGATGGGAAGTAGAGCGGACATCGCCGATCGCAACTCCGGCATCTATTTCTACCGAAACAGCAATATTGTGGCCCGAGATCGTTCCTGGAGGCAAAACAGGCGGGTTAATGCGATCGGCATCGGTACTAACCCCCCCCTGCCCCCCCCTTGCTAAGGGGGGGAATTGAGCATCGCCCCCCCTTACTAAGGGGGGGAATTGAGCATCGCCCCCCCTTACTAAGGGGGGGGTCGAATTTCTCACCCCTGAAGACTCAGAACGATCGCCCCCCCTTAGCAAGGGGGGGTTGGGGGGGGTCGAATTTCCCGAAATATAGCGTGGCCCTACCACCATTGGAAACACAAATTCGTAATCGCCGCCGGCAAACTTGAGACTTTCGGTGTAGCGAATCGTAACTTCAATTTTTTCTCCCGGTTTGATATTAGCCAGAGACTGAGTAAAAATATTGGATCGTTCTTGTTCCAACAAACCCGCACTCCGGCCTTGCTTTCTAGCTTGTTCGTACATTTCCAAAGCTTCCTCGCGGCGTTTGATATCAGCTTTAATAATTCGTGAGCCTATTTTAATTTCCATATCATCCACCGCCGCTTCGTCGGGCAAAGGAAATACATAAACAGCTTCTATAGATTCTGGAAAAGGATTTTCAAACTTCTGAACAACTTCGACGCGGGAGATATTGCCAGCTATTTTGGCTTTAACTTCCGTCTGTTTCAGAGGAAAGACTTGTTCTGGCGTCGTGTTGGGAGTTTTGACGAACAAACCGCCGACTGGACAGCGAGTTTCGGGCGATCGTCCGCCATTGCAATTAACATCGTTACTAGCGATGATTTTCGGCGACACAGACGAATAATTTTCCCCAGGATCTTTTGCCCGCGCTGCATTTGGAGCCAGCCAGGCGCCACACTCGTTAGCGAAGCCCTCGAAGAGGATCGCAGCGAGCAATGCGATACCAGCACAAAGCAACCGTTGAGGGGATAGAACGCAGACAAACTTCATAGCTGTTGTTTTTTAGCAGACTTGAGGTGCTTTGTGTATCATGACTTTACGATTGCCAAAACGTTCCTGAGTTAGCTTTTTGGGAAAAATGACTGAGCGCGTAGGGCTGATTTTAGATTTTAGATTTTAGATTTTAGATTGACTCGCCTAGGGGCGAACTGGGCGCTGGAACTTTTGTCGAAGCCATGATTGCTCAGCGCGACTGCTGTCGCCGGCTTGCATCTGTATTTGGGTGAGGTCGGTTGGGGCGATCGTCCGCGAACCCAACCTAGAAGATTGTATGATAGTTAAATAATTAAATAACTCTAACCTCAACCTCTCAATCTCTAATAAATTGAAAAAGCCATGAATTTTATTAACCCCAAAACCGACTTTGCATTTAAAAAAATCTTCGGCTCGGCTGACAGCAAAGACATTTTGATTAGCTTCTTAAATGCCATCCTCTACGAAGCGCAGCCAGTCATCGAAGATTTAGAAATTCTTGACCCTTATTTAGCTCCCAAAATCAAAGGAGTCAAAGATACTTACTTGGATGTCAAAGCAAAAATTGGTGGCAGCAAAACTGTGATCATTGAAATGCAGGTGTTGAATGTAGAATCCTTTGAGAAGCGGATTTTATACAATGCTACCAAAGCTTACTCAGTGCAATTGAAAAGCGGAGAAAACTACCACCTATTAAATCCCGTGATTGCCTTGACGATTACAGATTTCCAAATGTTTGAGCATCTGGAAACAGTAATTTCGCGGTTTTGTATCAAAGAAAAAAACAATCGGGTCGAGTATTTGGCGGATGAATTAGAATTTGTATTTGTTGAGTTGCCCAAATTTGACAAGACTTTAGCAGAATTAGAGACTCTGACTGATAAGTGGATATATTTCATGAAAACCGCTCGCACGTTAAGGTCTGTGCCGGAAGAGTTGGGAAATGTACCGGAACTCCGCAAAGCTTTTACAATTGCCAATGAAGCCAATCTCGATCCTGATGAATTGGAGGATTTAGAAAGGCGAGAAATTTTTATTCAAGACCAGCGCGGTGCAATTACCAAAGCTACCAGAATTGGGAGAGAACAAGGTATCGAACAAGGCATCGAACAAGGCATCAAACAAGGAAAGTTGGAGTTAGTTGTGCGGCTGTTGGAGCGCCGTGTCGGCCCGTTGTCGTCGGAGATTCAAACTCGCATCAGTCAGTTATCCGCTGAGCAATTAGAGAATTTAGGAGAGGCAGTTTTAGAGTTGGCCAGTGTGTCAGATTTGACAACTTGGTTGCAAGCACATAACAATCGTCAACAATTTGGTCAAATGGGTGTAGGGGCAATCCCCCGTGGTTGCCCTTATGGATTACCTATGTCACATTTGAGTCTGACCTGACATTGAAGCATCTAAAGTCGAAAATCCTATGAGCAAATTTGTGTTTGTGACCGGCGGCGTGGTTTCCAGTATCGGCAAGGGAATTGTCGGTGCTTCCTTGGGCCGCCTATTGAAGTCGCGGGACTATTCTGTCTCGATTTTGAAGCTAGACCCCTATATTAACGTTGACCCCGGCACTCTGAGCCCGTTTCAGCACGGAGAAGTCTTTGTCACCCAAGACGGTGCGGAAACTGACCTGGATTTGGGGCACTACGAGCGTTTTACTGATACTTCCATGTCGCGCCTCAACAGCGTCACCACGGGTTCCATTTATCAAGCGGTGATCAACAAAGAACGCCGCGGTGAGTATCAGGGGAGCACGGTGCAGGTGATTCCGCACATCACTAACGAGATTAAAGATCGAATTCATCGAGTAGCAAAAAATACCAATCCCGATGTCGTGATTACGGAAATCGGCGGAACGGTGGGAGATATTGAATCTTTGCCGTTTTTGGAGGCAATTCGCCAGTTTCGCAAGGATGTCGGGCGGCAAAATGTTGTGTATATGCACGTCACGCTGATACCTTGGATTCCTGCGGCTGGGGAGATGAAAACTAAACCGACTCAGCATTCGGTGAAGGAATTGCGGTCGATCGGCATTCAACCAGATATTTTAGTCTGTCGGTGCGATCGGCCGCTGTCTTTGGGCATGAAACAGAAATTGTCGGAATTCTGCAACGTCCCGGAAGAATGCGTCATCACATCTCAAGATGCAAAAAGTATCTACGAAGTACCCCTGATGATGGAACAGGAAGGTTTGGCCCAACAAACCCTCAATTTGCTGCAACTCGAACATCGCCAGCCAGATTTGCATCAGTGGCAAACTTTAGTCAACAGGCTTTACAGTCCCAATCACAAAATTGATATTGCTTTAGTTGGCAAATACGTGCGGTTGAACGATGCTTATCTTTCGGTGGTCGAAGCTTTGCGGCACGCGGCAATTGCGATCGGCGGCGACCTGAATTTGCACTGGATTAACTCAGAAGATTTAGAATCGGGAAACCTCGATAATTATCTCAAAGGTATCAACGGCATTCTTGTACCGGGAGGTTTTGGGGTTCGGGGAGTTGACGGCAAAATAGCTGCGATCGAATATGCTAAACACCACAAAATTCCATTTTTGGGCTTGTGTTTGGGGATGCAGTGTGCTGTGATTGAATGGGCGCGCAACATCGCCCAACTAAAGGATGCCAACAGCGCTGAATTTAACCCAGATACAGCAAATCCGGTAATTAATTTATTGCCAGAACAGCAAGATGTAGTCGATTTGGGCGGTACAATGCGACTGGGTTTGTATCCGTGCCGTGTCAACCCAGACACGCTAGCTTTCAAACTTTATCAGAAAGAAGTGATTTACGAGCGACACCGCCATCGGTACGAATTTAACAACGCCTACCGCAATCTTTTCTTAGAATCAGGTTATGCAGTCTCCGGTACATCTCCAGACGGCCGATTGGTAGAAATGATCGAATTTCCCAACCATCCCTTTTTCATAGCCTGCCAATTTCACCCCGAATTCCAATCTCGACCTAGCACCCCCCACCCATTGTTTCAAGGGTTTATCCAGGCCGCTAGCATCCAGGGAAAGCAAGATGTTTTAGAAGATGAGGGTCGCGACTTGGTGGCCGGGAAAGTTGCAGCAAACTGATCTGAGATTATGTGCGATCGATTAGTTCTGATATATTAGATGTCTGTAGGGGCGGTTCAGAGTAGACAATATTCAAATCGCCCCGACAATGGACATTACAAAACCCGCCCAACAGACCAATAGGATTTGATAGGGGTCGCACTTATCGGACTAGATATCGGGCCGCATTCTCAACGAGTGAAAGACCTCACCCCCCAACCCCTATACTAGGGCTGGGGGGCTAGTACCGCAAGGGAGAAGGCAGAAGGCAGAAGGCAGAAGGCAGAAGGCAGAAGGTAAAAATCTGATATTTTTACTTAACTTTTTACGGATTTCAAGGGTGATACCAGTTTCCCAAAAGAATGCAAGTTTAGGCAACTTCCCAACCCCGATTGTCATCAGTCATGCCCAATCTAAAATCTACAATCTAAAATCTAAAATGGTAGGAGTTGTCAAACTATCCTAAAATACCAGGAAACACAGGTTTGAGGAGGCTTTGTGGCTTATTGGAGCAAAATTACTTATGAGAAAAGTACATACATAATTGACCTTGACACTATTAGTGCTTTTTCTAGCGAACTGGATAACAAGCGTCTCACCTTTTGGCTGCCTAATAGCAGTCAGCCGATTATCCTCAATCCCCAAGGCAATTATGAGGCTTACAAGCAAGTTCTCGATTACCTCAAAAAAACCATTGATCGCAATTCGAGAGGTTCGTGGATTAAAATTCATTATGACCGCAAAGAATTTGCGATCGATATGAGTCGAATTAGCTCTTTTGCTTGCGAACAGAACGGTCGGCTAAGCTTTTGCCTGCCTGACAGCGCAACTAATATTATTATCCTCCGCCAAAACAACCCGGAAACTTATCAAGAAATTCAGGAATACATTAAAAATACGACTGGACAATCTCTGCCATGAAGCAGTTGTTAGTTGTTAGTCATTAGTCATTAGTCATTAGTCGTTAGTTGTTAGTCATTAGTCGTTAGTCATTAGTCGTTAGTTGTTAGTCATTAGTCATTAGTCATTAGTTAGAAGCATGAACAATGAAGGAGGAAGGAAGACTATTTTTAGTAAATCCTAACATTCATTTTAAATTTTTTTGGGGTAAGGTGCTTAGGTTGCAACCTAAGTTTAGATATGAAAAAAGCGCAGTAAAATGCGCTGCTTTTTTAAATTTTCACTATCGACCAAGCTGCCAAGCTAATTTTGCTGCCCCTACCATCCCTGCTTGATTGCCCAATTCAGCCACCAATAACTGTAAATCTTCGCGAGAACTCGGCAGTACACGTTGGTGAATTTCGGCTTGAACCTTCGGCAAGAAAAATTCTGCACCTGCACTAATTCCACCGCCGATAATAATAGCTTCCGGCGTCAAAATATAAATGAGACTTGCCAAACCGATACCCAGATAGCGCCCGTAATTTTGCCAAAATTCTAAAGCTTTGGCATCTCCAGACTTAGCTAGATTTGCTAATTCTAGCGGTTCCAAACCCGTTTCGCGGCGAATTCCTTGCACCGAAACGTACTGTTCTAAAGAACCGCGATTGCCGCTGTTGCACTCCGGGCCGTCGGGATTTATAGTAATCAATCCTAGTTCTCCGGCCGCGCCTTGATGACCTACAAATAGTTTGCCGTCTAGGATAACTGCACCGCCGACTCCTGTACCTAAAGTTATTAAAATTAGGTTTTTAAAGTTCCTTCCTGCGCCCAGCCAAGCTTCTCCCAATCCGGCACAGTTGGCATCATTTGCTAATATTGTCGGCAGTCCGGTTTTAGCTTCCAACCAGTCAGCGAGGGGGACGTTATGCCAGTTTTTGAGGTTAATTGCAACTCTGGCTATGCGGCCGGAGGCGTCTGCGGGGCCTGGAGTGCCGATGCCGATCGCACTTACAGCATTTTCGACCGGATTCAGTTGTAAAATAGCATCGGTCATCGCGGCTAAAACGGCTTCTGGCGTTGCGGGTTGAGGGGTTGGGACAGTTAAGGATTGGTTACAAAGACCATTTTCGCTAAATCTGCCGAGTTTAATTGCGGTTCCGCCTAAGTCAATGCCGATTACTTGTGTCATTCGATTTGGGTTTGGGATGGAAGAATTTGGGATTAATCATAATAGTATAAACGTATTGTAGGGTGCTTATAACTCACATCTTGTACCATTCTAAAGAACAGGCTTTTCGGCCTGTTTCACAACCAATAAATTTTATTGTGGGGAGTAGGGGTTGGGCTTCTAGCCCGCCCTAAAACAATTATTGAGAGTTGTCTAATATCTCAGTTATAACGCACCTTACCAATTAATTTTTTATTGAGGACTTTCGTCCTAAAATTACTCTTTTAACTGTCTGAGAATTAGCGACAAAAACCGGGATTAATTCTTAATAGTATCATACCGATCGCAATACCTAGCAACAATTATGGATACAAGCGAGTTCGCCTATTTAATGTCGCCTAACTTACGTTGCGCGACCTCTCGGTTGTGCAAAGCATCGTGATAGTCTGGTTGGAGAGCAATTGCCTGGGTATAAGATGCGATCGCCTCTTCAAAGTTTCCTAAATTATACTGCTCATTCCCTCTCTCGCACCAGGCTTTCGCCTCTACATTAACTTCCGATTCAGCCTCCCCAGCCTCAGCGCCTCTGCGGTTTCCTTCCCCAGAAAAACCCAAACCATCCCCAACAAACACCGCCTCAATCACCCTCCCCTTTGTATCCTCCTCCTCAACCTCCGGCAGCGGAAACCGTGTCAATATCTCCCGCCCAATTTGCCTCGCCACCTCTGACAATTCCCCGCAGCCAATTCTACCTAACAAAACCAGCCGCTGCGCTAATTCCTGAAGCGATGCCACCGCATCCGTAGGGGCGGTGCCCCCGTGCCCGCCCTCCTCAAACAATCGACTTCCAAACCGTCGCAACCAAGCCGCCAATTCACCATCTTTAAGGCGTTTTGCGATCAAGAATCCCGCTACATCCCCTCGACTCCAGCCGGCATTCACCCCTTCCAGGATTTCCATGAATTTCGACTCGTATTCCGCGTCAGTTAAGGTTGGGCGGATGGCGGTATTTTCCGAAGGCGGGGAAGGTTTGGTTGGGGTTCCGAACAGCCGCTGAATTAATCGTTTGAAGAATTGCAGAATTTTGTTGAGCATTTGTGAGGTTGCGAAGGTGGGGTATTTTCTATTTTATAGCAATTATCAAAAGTAGGATTACATATAGATTGTCCGCGATATCTGTAGGGAGACGGCACTGCCGTGTCCGCGATTGCGACGCACAGCAAACAATCACATGAATAGGACTTACGCAATCATCCCAGGTATGGGGGCAACCGGGCGTGGGTTTTGCCCCTACAAAACACTATATATTGAGGCTGTGCGTAAGTCCTGATGAAGTAGAATTAATCTACTTTAAAAGCGGATAATACAGTTCTCCTGTTGAGTTGATATAACCGGCCCTATCGCCCGCTAAATCCCCCGTTCCCATAAATACGTCAACTCTCCCCGCGCCTTTGATTGCACCCCCAGTATCCTGATCCAAAACGTACCGATTCACGGCATTTTGTTCGAGTTGTCCCGCCCCATTCGGATAAGGGAGTTTTGTACTAATTAATGCTAGTGCACCGGGTGGCATTAAGGCTTTGTCGGTGGCGATCGACCTTTCGGCAGTTACTGGCACTCCAATGCTTCCTGTGGCTGGAACTCCATTACTATCCCGGAAGAATACAAAGCTTTGATTTTTCGGCAAATATTTGTTCATATCTGCGGGAAAGTTAGTGAAATATTCCCTTAGTTTCGGCAAATTTAACTCTTCTAAAGTAAACTTTCCGTCTTTAACTAATTCTCGTCCAACTCCTGTATAACTGTGACTGGTTTTGCCTGCAAAACCGACGGTCATCTCGCTACCATCTGTTAGTTGCAATCTCGCAGAACCTTGGACGTGCACGAGAAATGCTTGGAATCGATCGCGCAACCAAACTAATTCTAATCCTCGCAGCAATCCTTTACTTGCCTGCAAAGCATCTGCGCCTTCTAATTGCAATCTTGTCGGGTGAGGTTTCGGCCAAGATGCCATGTTTGGCGGCATCCGGTACAGGGGATAACGGTATTCGGAATTCGGCGTCCGAGATGCTGCGTAAGTCGGCTCGAAATAACCCGTAAATGCGACTGTTCCTTGGCCGTCTTTGCCCGTGGATTTGTAAAATACAAATTCGCGTTTGACAGATTCCTGAAGTTGTGCTGGGGTTGTGGAACTGACAACTAATTGGCGGAATCGATCGAGGGAACGGCGGACTCGATCGCGCGTAACTCCTGCTACTGGATAGCGGCTGTAAGCGCTGGCGGCGGCCGATGTATTGAGATAGCGGAGGCTGTTGTCGATCGACTTTAACAGCAATTCTTTATCGCCCGGTTTGCCATTTTCGCCCCAGATTTGAGCGTCAAAGGCTATCGACTCCAACTCACTCGCTTGCAATTGATTTATACTAATTGGTTGCAGCGACGGAACTGCAACGGCTGGCACCGAAAAAGCGATCGCCAAAACGCAACAGGCGATCGCTAATAGCTGATAGCGAAAAATCTTGCTCAATTTCCAATCTTTCCTACTCAATTGATTATTTTCCTTATTCATCGTATCGTTCGACGCTAGAAGTAAATATCGGTTCTACGCGAATTGCGAGAACGCTGGTAGGTCGAACTACCATGTATTCGCCTTGAATATTTTTAATCGGGACGTTAAGAAATTCTCTTGAATCTTGTTTCGGCACCAGCGTACTGCTGTACCACTTTTGAAAATCTTGCAGCGTTGCGAAACGCACTTCTTCGCGGTGGCCACCTTCAAGCAGCAGGTGCACGGAATATTCACTGGGTGTTCTAGGCATAGGAGATGGAGAGAGTTGTTGGAGGACAATTTAAAATATAAAATCTCAAATCTAAAATTGATGTGGTTGCCCTCAAGCAGCAGGTGCAAGGACTATTCGCACTTGAGTTCTAGGCAGATCTTTATTTTTGATTTTAGATTGTAGATTTTAAGCTTTTGGAACGATTCCATATTTTACCAGAAAGAATTGGTTTACAGCCCAAAGCCCGATCGGGAGAAATTAAAAGAAGACTATCCATTACTCCAATCCTCTTCCTGACCGGGAGAGGTCGCCCCGCGTGCGGTCAACTGTCAACCCTTCGACTTCGCTAGCGGGCAAGCTGTCTACTGTCTACTGTCAACTGTCAACTGTCAACTCTTCCTCGGCGCATTCCCTCATCTAGTGGGTTGGATTGAGGGACGGGGAGAGACTGGGAGAAGCGGAGGGTGGGAATGACTGGAGAATTGTTGCAGGAAAATCTCAATCTAAAATCTAAAATCCAAAATCTTAAATCGATTGACGGCGGCCCCCCTCTGCGGCTACGCTGTGAAAATAAGGCTGCTTTGCTCAAAGAGCAAGCAGCCCACGTCGCTCAAAAATCTAGTTGCACTGCCCAAAGCTGCTACCAACAGCAATGGACAGCTAACCGCCAAACTGATTACAGCAGTCTGGAGGCTAATGGAGAATTTTAACACTCTCTGTAGCCGCCCTGCTCTGTGTTACCGTGCGGGGCGGCTGGGTTTTTGGGTTTTCCTAGAAAACCAAAAACCAGGAGACCATATTATGTCACAGGAATTCGTACCTGACGATAACTTTTCCGCGCGTCCAAATGACACCTCAGCAGTATCCGAACAGGAAGTCGTGCGGATCACGGTTGTCGGTTCCCGCGCAGCCGTGTTAGAAACCATCCACACCTTGTACCGACTGGGATTTGCCGCCGTCGGGGATTGGAGTCCGCCCCAGCGAGGTGCAAAGCCGGGACAAGTTATAAGCGTCCTGATTCGCCGATCGCGCAAAGCTTAAAAATTTGATGAAATAAGGTAGGGACACGACACCCTGCCTTTCGTCCTGTCAACAAACACGTTAAACCTTCAGTCCGAGAGGGGTTGAAACCCCTTCCTCAAAACTCAAGTCCTCGCTATGAGGACTCAGAAGAACACTTTTAAACTCATTAGTCCTCTTGAGAGGACTTTAGCTATTAGACAGGGAATTCATTCCCTGGCGGACTGACGGGCAGGTGGGAGGACTGGCGGACGATGGGCTTAAGTTGACACGCTTTGGGCACGGCAATGCCGTGTCCTCCATCGCCCCGTCTACATGGCTGGATATACGGTTTTGACATCCTCCGAGGGCGATGGCGTCCCGCCCCGCAAGCTACGAAAAATTTCATCATCTAAGCCGGTTAATTCTACCCCTTCCCCACAGTCAGGAAAGGCCTTGGCCGAAGTCTCTACAATGATTAATCCGGCGGAATACAGGGATTGTGTATTTTAGAACACGATTTGACCGCAACACTTAAAATAGTCTTGATTTACCGATCGACTGCACCCTTTTCCCATCAATATTTCTGGTTAGCTGGGGGTGTCTGTCTGCCGGAGGTGCGAGGTTCTGCTTCCAAAATGCTGATAATGGTGCACAATTTCACATTAACAGCAAAACTTGCACTATTTTGAGTAAGCTTTTGGTGGAACAGCTCAGAAAGCCTGTTTCTAAGAGTGATTCAAAATATCAAATTAATCCTCAACCTTGTCCAATTACCAATTACGAACCTATGCCCCGTCGTCAAGACTTAAAAAAGATTCTTCTCATTGGTTCCGGCCCAATTGTTATCGGTCAAGCGTGTGAATTTGACTATTCAGGGACACAAGCTTGCAAAGCTTTGCGAGAAGAAGGCTTTGAAGTAGTGTTGGTGAATTCCAACCCGGCAACGATTATGACCGATCCCGAAACTGCCGATCGCATTTACATCGAACCTCTAACGCCGGTCATCCTCGAACAAATCATCGCTAAAGAAAGACCTCAAGCAATTTTACCGACTATGGGCGGTCAAACTGCGCTAAATTTAGCAGTTGCCGTCGCTAAAAATGGCGTTTTAGAAAAATACAACGTCGAGTTGATTGGTGCTAAGTTGCCAGCAATTGAAATGGCAGAAGATCGGCTATTATTTAAGGAAGCGATGGCGCGAATTGGCGTCGCCGTTTGCCCTTCGGGAATTGCCAACACTCTCGACGAAGCCAAAGCAATTGGTCACCAAATTGGCAGTTATCCCTTAATTATTCGTCCTGCTTTTACAATGGGCGGCACGGGAGGCGGCATTTCTTACAATCAAGAAGAGTTTGAAGAAATGGCACAAGGCGGGATTGATGCCAGTCCAGTATCGCAAATTTTAATCGAACAATCTTTGATTGGTTGGAAAGAGTACGAACTCGAAGTAATGCGGGATTTGGCAGATAATGTGGTGATTATTTGTTCGATCGAGAATCTCGACCCGATGGGCGTCCACACCGGCGATTCTATCACCGTCGCCCCGGCGCAAACTCTCACAGACAAAGAATATCAGCGCCTGCGGGATGCTTCGGTGAAAATTATTCGCGAAATTGGAGTTGAAACCGGCGGTTCCAACATTCAATTTGCCGTCAATCCAGTCAACGGAGATTTCATCGTTATTGAAATGAACCCTAGGGTTTCCCGTTCCTCCGCGTTGGCCTCGAAAGCAACTGGTTTCCCCATTGCCAAAATGGCGGCAAAATTAGCGGTAGGTTACAGCCTAGACGAAATTTCCAACGATATCACCAAGAAAACTCCGGCGTCTTTTGAGCCGACAATTGACTACGTGGTGACGAAGATTCCCCGATTTGCCTTTGAAAAGTTCCCCGGTTCCGAACCGACTTTGACAACGCAAATGAAGTCAGTTGGGGAGGTAATGGCGATCGGGCGCAGCTTTAACGAATCCTTCCAAAAAGCGTTGCGGGGATTAGAAACAGGCCGCGCGGGTTTCGGGTGCGACAAACCGGAAAAATTGCCGAGTTTGGAACAAATTCGCGCCGGATTGCGGACGCCAAATCCCGATCGCATTTTTACAGTTCGCCACGCGATGATGATGGGAATGTCCGTGGAAGATATCTTCGAGTTCACAGCAATCGACCCTTGGTTTTTGGATAAAATGCAGGAATTGCTGGAAACTGAGAAGTTCTTGAAACGAACCCGGTTGGAACAGTTGACAAAAGAGACAATGTTTGAAGTAAAGCAGTTGGGATTTAGCGATCGCCAAATTGCTTACGCCACCAAAACATCGGAAGATCAAGTTCGCGCTTACCGCAAACAGTTAGGCGTAATTCCGATTTACAAAACAGTCGATACCTGTGCCGCTGAATTTGAAGCGTTTACACCGTATTATTATTCCACCTACGAAGCGGGGGCGGCAATTTGGGAATTGGGCGATGAAGAAAAGAAAATTTCGCCTGTAGGCCACAGTCTCGCGCCGGAGTCGGAAGTTTTGCCTTCTACCAAACGAAAAGTGATGATTTTAGGTGGCGGGCCGAACCGGATCGGACAGGGAATTGAGTTTGATTACTGCTGCTGTCACGCTTCCTATTCCCTAGGAGAAGACGGCTTTGAGACAATTATGGTCAACTCGAACCCGGAGACAGTTTCGACAGATTATGATACGAGCGATCGCCTGTATTTTGAACCGCTGACAAAAGAAGATGTTCTCAATATCATCGAAGCAGAAAATCCCGAAGGAATAATTATTCAATTTGGCGGACAAACCCCGCTGAAATTGGCGCTACCTTTACAAAAAGCTCTCGAAAATCACCCCGATGTACAAACAAAAATCTGGGGAACTTCGCCGGATTCCATTGATACTGCTGAAGACCGGGAGCGCTTTGAAAAGATTCTGCGGGAGTTGGATATTCAGCAAGCTGCTAATGGTCTAGCGCGTAGTTTTGAGGATGCTTTGATAGTCGCTCAACGGATAGGTTATCCGGTGGTGGTGCGGCCGAGTTACGTGTTAGGCGGGCGAGCAATGGAAATTGTTTATTCCGATACGGAATTGGAACGTTACATGACCTATGCCGTGCTAGTAGAACCCGATCATCCAATTTTAATTGATAAGTTTTTGGAGAATGCGATCGAGGTTGATGTCGATGCGATCGCCGATGTTACTGGCAATGTGACGATCGGCGGTATTATGGAGCACATCGAGGAAGCGGGAATCCACTCCGGCGACTCTGCTTGTTCTATCCCTTACCAAACGCTTCCTGATGCAGCTTTGGTAACAATCCGCCGCTGGACTGTAGAATTAGCAAAATCCCTGAAAGTCATCGGGTTGATGAATATTCAATTTGCTGTTCAAGGGGAAGAAGTTTTCATTTTGGAAGCTAATCCGCGCGCTTCTCGAACAGTGCCTTTTGTCTCCAAGGCGATCGGAGTTCCCTTAGCAAAAATGGCCTCGCGAGTCATGTCTGGCAAAACTCTAGAAGCTTTGGGTTTTACTGAAGAGATTATACCCACTCATGTTTCGGTAAAAGAAGCTGTATTGCCCTTTGCTAAGTTTCCGGGAACTGATACTTTGTTAGGGCCAGAAATGCGATCGACCGGCGAAGTCATGGGAATTGACACAGATTTTGGCAAAGCCTTTGCCAAAGCTCAATTAGGTGCTGGACAAATGATGCCACTGTTGGGAACCGTGCTGGTTTCGATGCGCGATCGGGACAAACTAGCAGTTGTACCCGTTGTCAAGGAATTCTTAGAATTGGGTTTCAGAGTAGTTGCAACTCACGGAACACGCAAAGTTTTGCGAGAGCAAGGTTTAGAGGTAGATTTGGAATTGAAACTGCACGAAGGGCGGCCGAATTTGTTGGATTCGATCAAAAATGAGAAAATTCAACTAATTATCACCACGCCTTCCGGCGAAGAATCCCGCGCCGACGGAATCTTTATCCGCCGCACAGCTTTGACTTACAAAATCCCGATTATTACCACAATAGCCGGTGCCAAAGCGACAGCAGCGGGAATTCGATCGCTCAAATCCCACCCGATGGAAGTAAAAGCAATTCAAGACTATTACCCGCAAACCTAGACTGGGAAACACTCAAAGGTAGGGTGTGCACCGCGCACTATTAGTGTCAACTTAAGCTTTTAGTCCGCCAGTCCTCTCGCTCACCCGGCAGCCCGCCAGGGAATGAATTCCACGGGGCTTATAGCGAAAGTCCTCTCAAAGAGGACTGAAGAACTCATTAGTCCTCATAGCGAGGACTTTCGCTTTGAGGCTATTGTTTTAACCCCTGCCGGACTGAGGGTTTAACGTGTTTGTTGACACCAATGGTCGCGCACCTTACCTTAAACATAAGGTGCGCGCCACCAAAACCTAATCTGCATCGGACTCCAAAACTCCGCTAGACAGCATCAACCTCGGCCAAACTAACAAGAAAAAACCCATCCAAGCTAATAAAGGAATCGCGACTAAAACAGTTATCCAAACAGTTTTTAATAAAAACCAACTACCGCTAATCAGGCTAGTACCAGTTAAAAGAATCGACCACGGCTGGCACCACCAAGGTTTGTAACTCCAAGGACTAATAGCTTTTTGATCAGAAAATTTTTTATCAGAAAGAGATTTCATATTTTCAGTAATTTTTTATGGAGAATAGTCTGGCTAGCTGGATTAACGGAGGTTAAACATTCATCACCTCTTCTGCTGTCAGCGTTAATTCTGGAAAAGTCCGCGACACAATTCGTTCGCTGCCTTTAAAAGCGCTTCTTTGATAGTTGCCCTCTGCATCCAAAAGGTGAACAAATACAGTTGGAACTTTGGGATTTCCCAGAAATTCCCTGCTGCCAATTGCTAAATAATCGACAATCCAATACTCAGGAACTCCGAGACGCCGATACTCGTCCAATTTGTCTATATAATCGTCCTCCCAATTTGTTGATGTTACTTCCACTGCTAATTGAATTGGTTCCCGCATTGCAGCATAAGCAGAACGGTTCGATCGCCACAAATCGCGATCGATTACGCTGACATCCGGTCTCCGCCCTTGTTCGATGCCGGCTTTACTTACAGTTCTGATAACTGCGGTATTGTTGACTACATAATTAAAACTTAGTCGCCGGATTTCATCGTTGAAGCCAAATAACATGAAATTAGCAACATCACCATAATTTCTTGTGGCATTCCTCTCTACAATTTCTCCATTTACCAGTTCATAGAGTCCATCTTCTGGACATTCTACAAGGAATTGGTCAAAGGTTAATTTTTGCGTGACTGTTGCAATCATAAGATTTATCCTTATTTTGCAGTAATACTATTAGTCTATATTACCACAGGCAGGAACAAATTTGTTTTTTTGACCGCAGACATCCAATTCTCAAGTCTAAAATATACAATCAAAAATCAAAAATCGATTCACGTAAATGGTAAAATACGATCGCCAGCGGGCAGATTGAGTTAAATATGTCACCTACTTGCTAGGGTAGAAAGTAACAAACCTAGAAATCGAGCCACTCCCAGGTCAACCCCGAACCATGAGACTAGACGAAGCCGTAGAATTTGCCGAAAACCCAGAGCCGCGCTGTCCCTGCGTCCTCCTGCTGGACACCTCCGGCTCCATGCAAGGCGCACCCATAGATGCCTTGAATGAGGGGCTGGAAATTTTTAGGAATGACCTAATTAAAGACGAACTAGCTAAAAAGCGAGTCGAAGTCGCGATTATTTCGTTTGACAATCAAATCAAAGTCGTGCAAGACTTCGTTACCGCCGACCAGTTCGAGACGCCACTGCTGACAGCTCAAGGACAAACCCACATGGGCGCAGGCATTCAGCTAGCATTAGATACCATTGCCGCCCGCAAATCCGAATACCGCAACAACGGCATTACCTACTACCGCCCGTGGGTATTTATGATTACCGACGGCGAACCTCAAGGCGAATCCGACGATGTTGTGGAAATAGCAGCACAGCGGATTAAAGAGGAAGAAACTAACAAGCGCGTGGCATTTTTTGCAGTCGGAGTGGAAGGTGCTAATATTCCCCGTCTCGCGCAAATTGTCGATCGCACGCCTGTAAAATTGAAAGGATTAGACTTTAGAGAGATGTTCATCTGGCTGTCGGCTAGTATGCAGAGAGTTTCTCACTCAAAAATTGACGAACAAGTAGCACTGCCGCCACCCGGATGGGGAACTGTTTAGTCATTAGTCATTGGTCATTAGTCATTAGTTATTGGTCATTAGTCATTGGTCATTGGTCATTGGTCATTAGTCATTGGTCATTAGTAAGAGTGCCGTGTCCCTACGGCACTGTCGTGTCCCTACAAGGGCTAGTACCTACGAACCCAGAAAAGTGCTGTAATTAGGGATAAATAAACCCGTCCAGACTTTGCATAGTTGTGAATTTACGAAGTTTTGAGTTAAAGAGTTATTAATGCAGAATTCATCCTTTAATTGGCAAGTTGTAGGGGCGTCGGTGATAGGTACGAGCCACGAAAAAAGAGCGCAGCCTTGTCAAGATGCCCACTGCTGGCGTCTCTTGCCAAACGGTGTTTTAGCGGCAGCGGTTGCCGACGGTGCGGGCTCGGCAGCACTCGCGGAAGTTGGGGCAAAAATTGCTGTGGAAGCGGTTGTCGAAACTATTTGCCAGCAACAGGAAAGGCTGCCTCAAAATGACGATGAATGGCAGGTATTCTTGACAGCATCACTGCAAGTTGCGCGGGCGCAGGTGGAAGCAGAAGCGGCAGTGCGGGAAGTGGCTGCGAGAGATTTAGCCTGCACTTTAATTGCGGTTGTTGCTACGCCGGAATTAATCGCAGTTGCTCAAATCGGCGATGGTGCGGCGGTAGCGGGTGATAGTGCAGGAAATGCGATCGCCCTGACTGTACCTCCCTGCGGCGAATACATCAACGAAACTATCTTTTTGATTTCGCCGAATGCGATAGAAACAGCGCAATTTCAGGTACTGCGGGAAAAACTGCCGCACTTGGCGGTGTTTTCCGACGGCTTGCAAATGTTAGCTCTCAAAATCCCAGAAGGCACGCCGCACAAGCCGTTTTTTGCGCCTTTGTTTCGGTTTTCTGGCGAGTGGAAAGAAGAAGAAGATGCGAAACAGCAGTTAGAGTCTTTTTTGCGATCGCCCCGCGTTTGCGAACGCACCGATGATGACTTAACATTATTGTTAGCAACTTTTTCTAGTAATGTCTGATCTGTTCAACTCCACTTACAAAAAGCGGATAAAAAATTATGACAAGTTCACGAATTAGTGCCACAAACTTGTTGCGAGAAACATTTGATACTATGGGGTCTCTATACGCTCCACTGTTGACAATCAATTTTCCCAATTTGATATTGTCCGCGATCAATAGTTTGGACAATCTGGGTTCAGCCGGTGTTGCTTTCAATATTATCTACTGGTTCGTGGCAGTTCCTTTATTGTCGGGAGCCATGATTTTCTACACTTACCGAAGTTTGACTCGAAATCAAGTAACTGTGGGTCAATCTTTCAATCAAGCAAACAGAAGATTGCTGCCCCTTATTTTGGTTTATATTATGTCTTCTGGGCTGGCGTTGGCAGGCTTCATTGCACTAATAATTCCCGGTCTTTATGTATCATATCGCTTAATATTTTCCTTGTACGCTACCGTCATTGATAACTCTTCGGCGCTGGACAGTCTTAGCAGCAGTTGGGAATTAACTAAAGGGCGCTGGTGGTTGGTATTTCGAGCGAGTTTTCTGATCATTTTTGTGGTTTCCGTGCCAATAGTGTTGATGATCCTATTAATCAGTTCGACCGCAAATTTGCTAGCATCTAAGCTTGCAGGTAATCTACTCGGATTTTTAGCCGGCCCGTTGATAAATGTTTATTTGGTTTTATTGTACCAGCGCCTGCGGGAATCGGCAGCAACTATTAAATAGACATCTCCTAAAAATCAAGTCAAGGGCTGTCAGGATACCTGCCCCATAACAATTGTTGGAAATGTCTAATGAGCGGTGAAAATTTGGCGCGGTTCTATAATAAAATCGAGGTGTCAACAATTCTGCTTTAGTTTGTACAGTAGGTCGTCGTTTGCAAGCACAAGAGATTAAGGATAAGCTCAACTCCCTAATTAGCGCAGCAGATCCAATAGATCCGAGTTTGGCGAGAAGATTGGATGAAATCAATCGCTGGGTGAAAGATGTTAAACCCGGTTCGCTAACGGCTAAAAAATTTGTGATGGCTTTTTTGCTGCAGCTTATCCGAGATTCTCAGGTTTGGCTGGCAGTTCAATCTCTACCTTCGGAAAGAGAACAGCAAGCAGCGTTTGAGTTAATGACGCCGGGGGAAAGGTATTGGTACAGCTATCTATTTCCTAAATGGTTGAGGGAAAACGATCGCAAATTTTACATCTGGAAACAAAAACTCAAGGCCGGCCAATTCGATCCGGCTGACGATCTCGTGATTCGTGCGATCGCAGCCCGAATTGTCGATCGCCAAGGCACTGTTTTGTATCGATATGTTGCAGATCTTTCTATGGCAACCGATTCGATCGTTAGCAACCGCCAACAACAGCCCCTCTGCATTCAAGTCACTACTCTTTCGGATGAGTTTTCGGAACTCAAATATCAAAATTGGCAACAAACTCTTCAAGATTGGGGGATTGACAGAGGATTATTTTTAAGTTATGATAAAAACGATGCAAATTTCCTGAACCAGTTAGTTAACATTGCATTATATAATAGTGATAATTTGCCCGCAGGTCGTTACCTCAAGTTCCCGTAAATCAAGCAGATATGCTGCTGAGAATAGTTCGACTGCTCCAAACTCCGTGAAAAAAAAATTTGACTAACTCACATATTGCACAATTCTCGACAATGCCAAAAAACTAACCCCCAGCCTGCTTCTGGAAAAGGGAAAACAGACCAAGATTTTTCCTCCCCTTTTCTGTCTCCGGGAGGGGTTGGCCAGATGCTGGCAACAGGTGCTTGATACAAAGGCTAAATAACGGGAAGATTTACCGCAGCAATCAATAAGAGTGAAATAACTAGCCACTCGGCCTAAATTGAATTGAGATTTGATTTAATCGCCGTATAGTTGTTGGAAATAAAATCAAATTACATCAAAATCAAATACTATGACTGTACAAGGTACACACACCGTTGAAAATAACTTGCATAAAGTCTGGGAAGAACTGGAAGCTGCCAGAAAAATGCAGGATGAATGGATGAATCACGGGGTAGATTTTGTGGATTTGTATGTGGAAGATGCTGGCGGTGAGTGGTTGGAAAAGTGGGGAAAATGTGAAGAAGAATTAGAGCTAATAAAAAATAAAAAAGTAGATATTGAAGCAGTAAAAGCAGCGATCAAGCTTTCCAGCTTTCAGCAGACAAAACTGCTGGAAATTGCGTTAAATTGCCGTTACTATAGCAGCGATTACTCCGATCGCCCGGAGGAGTCTCCCGCTTGGCAAGAGGTTAAGTACAAACGGCTGTCACTCTTAGGGGGAGCGATTTTCGGTGCTGTTGTTACCGATTACCTCTACCGGGAATATCCAGAACTCGATCCAGATGCTATTTCAACCTTAAAAGCTCGTTTAGCAGATCCGAAAAAACTTGCGGAATTTGCACAAAGATTGAAATTAAACGAACTTAATTTGCGCGTCTGGAATGGGAAAGAAACAGACAAAAGCGAGTACAATAGAATTTTTTCTGAGAATTTAGAGGCTTTGTTTGGCGCGATTTACTTGGAGTTCGATCGGGATTTTTTTCGTGGGGGAAACTGGCTGATTCAGCACTGGATTGAACCAAACGTTAGCCAGCATGAGGATCTAAGTCAGTGGCGAGAAATTGGACCAGAAAACGAGGTGAAACGGCGGGAAATCCTCGGTGCGGCTATTCTAGATGCGATCGCGATCGACTATTTGTACAACCGCTTTCCCGAACGCAACGCCAGCCAGCTAACTCGCTGGAAAAATATGTTAGTGGCCAAAGAGATTTTCCCCAAAGACTTTAAGGCCAAATTAGGCAGTCAGTACCTGGAATTGAGAAGCAATTTCTCGCGTACCCGCGACTGGTTGGTGGATAACTTTATCCAAACCGCAGTTGACGAACTGGAAGAGGAAACAGGCGATCGACTAAAATAAAATCAACTTGTCAAAAAAATTGGGGAAACAGCAATGGTTACACAACTGCAATCTCCCGAAAAATCAAATATCATCTACCCAGACGATAACGGCGAACCGATGTCAAACAATACGGATCAGTTTAGATTAATTGTTTGGATTAAAGAAAACTTAGAATTGCTGTTTGCCGATGATCCAAATGTTTTTGTAGCAGGTGACTTGCTTTGGTATCCGGTGGAAGGCAATAACAAACTGTCTCAAGCACCAGATGTAATGGCAGTTTTTGGCATCCCCAAAGGATATCGAGGTTCCTATCAACAGTGGTATGAAAATGATATTGCGCCACAAGTCGCATTTGAAATTTGGTCGCGGGGAAATCGTCTGACTCCGATGATGCAAAAATTTCAATTTTACGAACGCTATGGTGTGGAAGAATACTATTTGTACGATCCAGAAAAATTGGAACTGATAGGATGGTTGCGGGCTGAGGGAAAATTAGAACCGATCGAACAAATTGATGGTTGGGTAAGTCCGAGACTGGGAGTGCGGTTTCAATTATCAGAAACAGGACTCGAAATGTTCGGGCCCTCTGGAGAACCGTTTAGGAGTTTTGTGGAACTCGATCGACTGATCCAGCAAGCCGAGGCGCGGGCCGAACAAGAACGGCTGCGGGCCGAACAGGCAGAAATGCTGCTGGAACAAGAACGATCGCGATCGCAAGCTTTGGAATCAAGACTCCGAGAAATGGGCATCGATCCCAATCAATTGTAAGCACAACTGCAAAATTGAACTATTGTGGAACAAGCCCTCGTAGCCTGTTGCTGAGTTTTCCAGGGCGGGCTCTCCTGCCCAACCCCTACTCCCCACAATAAAATAGAACTATTGTGGAACAGGCCCTCGTAGCCTGTTGCTGAGTTTTCCAGGGCGGGCTCTCCTTCCCAACCCACAATAAAATAGAATTATCGTGGAACAGGCCCTCGTAGCCTGTTGCTAAATTTTCCAGGGCGGGCTCTCCTGCCCAACCCCTACTCCCCACAATAAAATAGAATTACGGATTTATCAGTGGGGTAGCTTTCTTTAATCTAAAATCCAAAATCTAACATCTAAAATCGATTGATGCCCCCATACCCTAAGCGAATTCTATGCAGTTGCAGCGCCAATTTAGCGGACAACTGATTGCGATCGACACCAAAAGCGCGATCGCCAGTGGGGGTGAAGGTCGCATCTACCCGATCGCCCAAGACTCGTCCCTTGTAGCAAAAATCTACCACAAACCGACAGACGAAGACGGCGACAAACTCACAGTCATGTTCAGTATGCCGCCGGATGCGCCAATCGCGGAACCCGGGCACGCTTCAATTGCTTGGCCGATCGATTTGCTGCATACTGTCGGCGGGCGAGAAAAAATCGTTGGTTTTGTGATGCCGCGCGTCAAAAAAGTGATGCCGGTACACACTTTCTACACTCCCAAAACCAGGCGCGAACAAAAACCGCTATTTAGCTATCTTTACCTCCACCGTACCGCCCGAAATCTCGCCTCGGCTGTCAACGCCCTCCACGTCAGGGGTTACGTCATCGGCGACGTAAACGAGTCGAACATTCTCGTGACGGATACGGCCTTGGTAACGCTGGTAGACACCGATTCGTTTCAAGTGCGTGATCCTTATACGGGTTACGTTTATCGGTGTCCCGTGGGGAAACCAGAGTTTACGCCGCCGGAGTTGCAGGGGCAGACTTTCCGCGATATCGATCGATCTCCAGAGCACGATTTGTTCGGTTTAGCAGTATTAATTTTTCAATTGCTGATGGAAGGTACGCATCCGTTTTCGGGAGTTTATCTCGGTAGCGATGAACCACCGTCTTTGGAAGCGAGAATTCGATCGGGCCATGTCCCCGGATGCAGTAGGGGCGGTGCCCCCGTGCCCGCCCGCTACCGCCCGATGCCCGCTGCGCCTCCTTTTGAGATGCTGCATCCGCGACTGCGACAGATGTTTATCCGCTGTTTTGAGGAAGGGCACGGCAATCCTGCGGCGCGCCCGGATGCGAAAACTTGGGTGAATGCGATTCGGGAAGCGGAAGATGCTTTGGTAACTTGCAGCAAAAACAGTCAGCATAAATACGGAAATCATCTGAATCGGTGTCCTTGGTGCGATCGGGCAAAACTCCTCAAAGGGCGAGATCCGTTTCCTTCGCGACAAGCAGTCAGCAACGGATTGCACTTGCAGCCCGCGAAAACCAAGCGTAAAAAGCCCCAACCACCGCCTGTCGTGAGGGCTCCCGCAGTGCGCCGACAACAGCCCGCCACGGGCCTGCCACGCCCCCTCGGTCAGTACGCAGTGCCGTTGCTACCGATGCCGATGTCTCGGAGTCGGACTCCTGCGCCTCAGCTTCCGGTGGGCAAGTTTGAGCGCATTTTTCAGGATGCTGCTTGGGGAGGTGTTTGGGGTAGTTTGTGTTTGGCGGCGATCGGGGGGATTTATTCGGCAATAGCTGAGGGCGGCGGTGCTATTTTGGGGGCAATTTTTGTTGGTTCGATTTGGGGCTGTTTTTTTGGGGTGATGTGGGGGGTTTTTACTTTGCCGCCGAATCAGATTTGGCGGAAGTGGGGCGGAGTTTTGGTGGGGGCGGCTTGGGGGGCTTTTTTGTTGGCGGCGATCGGCGGTGCGGTGTTTGGCGCGATTAATAGCACTCCGGGAATCGGGGAGAGGATTTTGGCTGGGGCGGGGGTTGGTGCTGTCTGGGGCTGTGTTTGGGCGAGTTTTCGGCCTCCTCTGGCGCTGCCGATGGGGAGGGTGTGGGGCCGGCGGGGAGGGTATTTGGGGGCTGTCTGGGGCTCGTTTGTGGGGACTCTGGCTGGTGTTTTTTTGGGGGCTGGGCTGGTGGTTTGGCAGCAATACGGTGTCCAGATGCGGCCGGTGAATGAGTTTGCGGGTTTGTTGCTGGGTGTGGCGATCGTGGCGGCTGGTGTTGGTTCGGTTGGTGGTGTGGTTTCTGGGGGTTTGTTGGGTTTTTGCGGGTTTGCGCCGAAGTTGCCGATTTCGTTTCAGCCTTCGGGTGTAAATGGTGGGTTTTTGGGGGCGATTTGGGGCAGTTTTTTGGGGACTTTTGCGGGTGCTGTGTTGGGGGCGGGGGTGTCTGCGATGTTTCCGGCTGTTAGCGCTGGGGTGCCGGTGGAGTTGGGGCCTGTGGCGGGGGCGATCGTGGGGGCTGGTTTGGGGGCGATTTGGGGGGTGGTTTCGGGTACTGTTTGGGGGGCTTTGGGGAAGTGGTGATCGCTTGATGTCTGTTTTTGGGTGGAAAATCCGTGAATCGGTAGGTGTAAAAATCGAGGTGTTAAATTTGGGGGCTACAATGTCTGTACTGCAAGGGTTTGAGGCTCTATGTCTAACAATACGATTCACGGAAAGTCTGAAAGTATTACTGGATAAGCCTTAGGAGTGAATATGAAAAATTGGGTATTGACAAGTCGCAGGCCCAAATGGTACTTTTGTTTTAGATTCACGGAACTGCACCTTGAAAACTAAATACAGCAAGGCTTCTAAAACGGGCTGCCGGAAAAACCCTAAAACCCTATCAGGGATTGAAACTTCACTTCTCCTAGTGGCGGTGCTTTCGTACTTCGCCGGAAAAACCCTAAAACCCTATCAGGGATTGAAACAGCAGGGCAAATCATCGCTGATCAGGAGCGGGAGGCCGGAAAAACCCTAAAACCCTATCAGGGATTGAAACTCGGTCTCTCGCTCGATTTCATAAATCCCGTTTCGCCGGAAAAACCCTAAAACCCTATCAGGGATTGAAACTCAATAAACAGAAAGGTAAATCCAGCTCTGCCAAGCCTCAGCCGGAAAAACCCTAAAACCCTATCAGGGATTGAAACAATCAAGCGGAGACACCGGTGCGTTTCTTTGTGGAGCCGGAAAAACCCTAAAACCCTATCAGGGATTGAAACAGTATAAAGGTGCGGTAAAATTCCGGGGGTTAAGCCGGAAAAACCCTAAAACCCTATCAGGGATTGAAACTCTGCGGCATCTCTTAGTGCGCGATCGGCTGCTTATGCCGGAAAAACCCTAAAACCCTATCAGGGATTGAAACTATCTGCAAGAATTTAAGAAAAAGTGCCAGTATGGGCCGGAAAAACCCTAAAACCCTATCAGGGATTGAAACTTCTGATCCACTCCCTTGGGTTGATAAATGCTGTGCCGGAAAAACCCTAAAACCCTATCAGGGATTGAAACGGTTGTAGATGGGGGTTGTCCGTGGTTGATTCGTGAGCCGGAAAAACCCTAAAACCCTATCAGGGATTGAAACGATCGACCTCGCAGTATTCGAGCCAGCTATCCAGTAGCCGGAAAAACCCTAAAACCCTATCAGGGATTGAAACTATGTGGTCTTTCAGGTTTTCAAAAAGACTCTCTAAAGCCGGAAAAACCCTAAAACCCTATCAGGGATTGAAACATGCAGCACTGTCTGCTGCCATTGCCAAAAAACGCCGGAAAAACCCTAAAACCCTATCAGGGATTGAAACTACTCTAACAACCCCGTGAACGCTTCAACATCTGCCGGAAAAACCCTAAAACCCTATCAGGGATTGAAACTTTAGCATCGATTTGTATTGGGTTAATCTCCACGGCCGGAAAAACCCTAAAACCCTATCAGGGATTGAAACGGAAACATCTAAATCTTGAGGTAACTTGTTAAAATTTGGCCGGAAAAACCCTAAAACCCTATCAGGGATTGAAACTAGGTTGTTTAACTTGCAGGGGGTTGGACTAATAGAGCCGGAAAAACCCTAAAACCCTATCAGGGATTGAAACAAAAATGGAAACGCAGCCACACCACAACCGTACTCAGCCGGAAAAACCCTAAAACCCTATCAGGGATTGAAACTTTCGTATGGAGGGTTTGGAGGTTAACTACCGGCCAAGCCGGAAAAACCCTAAAACCCTATCAGGGATTGAAACTTCCTCTGCGCGAACACTGCACTGGAATGGCGCGTAAAGCCGGAAAAACCCTAAAACCCTATCAGGGATTGAAACTAAAATTCTTGTGGGGTATGAACAAAACAATAGCTGAAGCCGGAAAAACCCTAAAACCCTATCAGGGATTGAAACCAGAAGAGAAGAGAAAGGGAGATTTAGAAGCAATTGGCCGGAAAAACCCTAAAACCCTATCAGGGATTGAAACTTTTGGGCTGTGTTGGTGTCGGGGCGGGTGCGGTTGGAGGCCGGAAAAACCCTAAAACCCTATCAGGGATTGAAACGCGGCTTCAAGTTGAGTGTGGTGGGCGATCGTCTGCCGGAAAAACCCTAAAACCCTATCAGGGATTGAAACCGATACCACTGTCGGAAGAAAAACCTAAAATCTGCCGGAAAAACCCTAAAACCCTATCAGGGATTGAAACGCAACAGAAATTTTCGACAAATCCAAGACCTTTGGGCCGGAAAAACCCTAAAACCCTATCAGGGATTGAAACATTCTTAAAGACTTAGAACATCTTAAAGCGTTGGAGCCGGAAAAACCCTAAAACCCTATCAGGGATTGAAACCCAAACGAATTTTTACCGCAACAAACCGAGATTCTGAGCCGGAAAAACCCTAAAACCCTATCAGGGATTGAAACTAAACTCAAAACAGCAGTGGACAATCAAAGGCGAACGCCGGAAAAACCCTAAAACCCTATCAGGGATTGAAACAAATTTAATTTTACCTTAAAATCTATGCAGCGAGCCGGAAAAACCCTAAAACCCTATCAGGGATTGAAACTAAAAGCCCTGAGAGATGCTTGTGATTAAAGATTCTCGCCGGAAAAACCCTAAAACCCTATCAGGGATTGAAACAGGACAATTAGTAAGGATGGTTGCAATAACCAAAGGCACGCCGGAAAAACCCTAAAACCCTATCAGGGATTGAAACTTGCCTTTGCTACTTCCCAATACGGGAACGAATTGCCGGAAAAACCCTAAAACCCTATCAGGGATTGAAACTACAGTATCTATGCCATTTGTAGACGCTGGATTTTGGCCGGAAAAACCCTAAAACCCTATCAGGGATTGAAACATAATAATATTATACACTTGATAGGATGCCCAATGCCGGAAAAACCCTAAAACCCTATCAGGGATTGAAACATGTAAATACAACTAGGAGAGAGGGAAAGGTAGTTGAGTCAAGCCGGAAAAACCCTAAAACCCTATCAGGGATTGAAACCTAACTTGGCGAATATCCTTCTGATTTTGTACGGAGAGCCGGAAAAACCCTAAAACCCTATCAGGGATTGAAACAATGGCTTCCCGGATTTGGCGATGTCGAATATTGGGGGCCGGAAAAACCCTAAAACCCTATCAGGGATTGAAACATCGGCTGGCGCGGTACCATCCAAGAATCAATCACCGGAGCCGGAAAAACCCTAAAACCCTATCAGGGATTGAAACGAGTTTGTTTGTATTGACTTAGCGCCAATTCTGCGCCGGAAAAACCCTAAAACCCTATCAGGGATTGAAACTCTCTGACCTTCCCCGTAACATCCAGAGATATCTATGCCGGAAAAACCCTAAAACCCTATCAGGGATTGAAACTATTAAATGATATGTTGAGGGTGTACTTTTTACAGCCGGAAAAACCCTAAAACCCTATCAGGGATTGCAACAAAGGTTCTAGACCTAGCGGCACAATCGGATAAAGCCGGCCGGAAAAACCCTAAAACCCTATCAGGGATTGAAACTTAAAACAGATACATTTTCCAGTCTTTATCCAAAAGCCGGAAAAACCCTAAAACCCTATCAGGGATTGAAACGAGAGTATTAATAACTAACAGAAAATCGGTGCAGCCGGAAAAACCCTAAAACCCTATCAGGGATTGAAACTTTGTCGGCGAGCGACGGGTGGCGGGTAGCTAGCTGGAGCCGGAAAAACCCTAAAACCCTATCAGGGATTGAAACAATTGTATGACTTGAATTCTGGCGTACTGGGCGGTAGAGCCGGAAAAACCCTAAAACCCTATCAGGGATTGAAACGTGGATATTCGTACCAGTCCATCTGGAAGGGGACGCCGGAAAAACCCTAAAACCCTATCAGGGATTGAAACGATATCGATCGCCAGCAATCCATTTCCCAGTTTTAGCCGGAAAAACCCTAAAACCCTATCAGGGATTGAAACCAATCTAGCGGTGTAGAGCCAGCAACAGGAATTGCCGGAAAAACCCTAAAACCCTATCAGGGATTGAAACACTCCCACTGGCTTAGAAATATTGATTAAAGATGCGCCGGAAAAACCCTAAAACCCTATCAGGGATTGAAACGTAATCTCACGTACCTAGTCGAAAATGGTGGCCCTTTAGCCGGAAAAACCCTAAAACCCTATCAGGGATTGAAACGCCCGCATGGCATTTGTGCGGCGCACGTCTCTGGCCGGAAAAACCCTAAAACCCTATCAGGGATTGAAACGAGGTAAAGACCCTCATAAAAATCTTCTCCGATCGCAGTGCCGGAAAAACCCTAAAACCCTATCAGGGATTGAAACGCTGATTCCATTCCGGATACTGCTGACAAAATAGCCGGAAAAACCCTAAAACCCTATCAGGGATTGAAACGCATCCCTCCCATCTCACAGAAAAATCTGTAATTGCGCCGGAAAAACCCTAAAACCCTATCAGGGATTGAAACTTGCGACAAATCATGGGATTTGTAACACTAGGCAGAGCCGGAAAAACCCTAAAACCCTATCAGGGATTGAAACAAGGAGCTAATGAATTGGTGCAAGCTGCAGCAGCTAGGCCGGAAAAACCCTAAAACCCTATCAGGGATTGAAACTGCCCTTTCTTATTGCAGCCTGTGAGAAGCATCAATTTAAGCCGGAAAAACCCTAAAACCCTATCAGGGATTGAAACATATCATCTCCCAGGATTTCTTCTGCAACACTTTTGCCGGAAAAACCCTAAAACCCTATCAGGGATTGAAACGTGAAAGTTAATATTTTGCACCTCAAACCGCAACCAGCCGGAAAAACCCTAAAACCCTATCAGGGATTGAAACATGGGTTTAAATCTTTCCTTGTAAGCGATTAGCTTCCGCCGGAAAAACCCTAAAACCCTATCAGGGATTGAAACTCAATCTCACCATTTGAAGGCAGATCACGCTGAATTGCCGGAAAAACCCTAAAACCCTATCAGGGATTGAAACGAGCAAGAATTAATTGCCGACGACGACGAAGAAGAAGCGGAACTCAAGCCGGAAAAACCCTAAAACCCTATCAGGGATTGAAACTGGCGCGACTTTTATCAGCGACCCAAGCGATCAACAACGCCGGAAAAACCCTAAAACCCTATCAGGGATTGAAACAATCTACTGATGCAGAAGGATCGCTAAATCATCTAAGCCGGAAAAACCCTAAAACCCTATCAGGGATTGAAACAATCATCGCCGGACTAGAATTCCCCGGTTTTATTCGCCGGAAAAACCCTAAAACCCTATCAGGGATTGAAACGAAATCTCTGAGGCTTTGAGTTTTGATGTAAGTGCCGGAAAAACCCTAAAACCCTATCAGGGATTGAAACGCCATTAATCCACGCGAGCACTTGCAAAACTGTAACGCCGGAAAAACCCTAAAACCCTATCAGGGATTGAAACTAACGGGTACGAGTGGAACATTAATAACGGGACTACGCCGGAAAAACCCTAAAACCCTATCAGGGATTGAAACAAATCTATTTCTGTCTGGATGCCAGGCCACGTTACAGCCGGAAAAACCCTAAAACCCTATCAGGGATTGAAACGCTTATGCCGGCACATTTGGGAGAGCGAGATATCTCCCAAACCGCCGGAAAAACCCTAAAACCCTATCAGGGATTGAAACGGCCCGATACCGTTGGCGAAAAGACCTTTTTCCAGCCGGAAAAACCCTAAAACCCTATCAGGGATTGAAACAGATGCTGTAATCTGGAATGATTTACTAAATGAACGCCGGAAAAACCCTAAAACCCTATCAGGGATTGAAACATTCAGTTTCATCGCTCCAAACATCATTTAAAGTATGTACGCCGGAAAAACCCTAAAACCCTATCAGGGATTGAAACGACTTAAACATCGCATACTCAATCTACCATGTCAAGCCGGAAAAACCCTAAAACCCTATCAGGGATTGAAACCCAAAGACTTCGCGGCAATCTTAGGCGGAGATTGCGCCGGAAAAACCCTAAAACCCTATCAGGGATTGAAACCACGACTTTGACGTTGCTATATCGATCGCCGCCGGGGAATGCCGGAAAAACCCTAAAACCCTATCAGGGATTGAAACAGGAATTGCATCAAGTAATAAGATTAGTTTATTGCGCCGGAAAAACCCTAAAACCCTATCAGGGATTGAAACGATGTTAGTTGGATTGATGTAGAGAGATTCATCAGCCGGAAAAACCCTAAAACCCTATCAGGGATTGAAACAAGCCCACAATAATAATCACAATTATCATCTCTAAAGCCGGAAAAACCCTAAAACCCTATCAGGGATTGAAACGTAGCCTCGCTGGTAGCAATCTTTAAGCACTGCTGCTGCCGGAAAAACCCTAAAACCCTATCAGGGATTGAAACTACAGGTGGCATGGTGACGGTGATGCTGATTGCTGCCGGAAAAACCCTAAAACCCTATCAGGGATTGAAACATAGAAATCACAATTGCCTTTAGTTTGGTTAAGAATGCCGGAAAAACCCTAAAACCCTATCAGGGATTGAAACTTCCATTATTTTAGCTGCTAACTCAGGTAGCCTACCTCTAAGCCGGAAAAACCCTAAAACCCTATCAGGGATTGAAACCTGAGATATTCAACTCGCTTGAGTCCGATAGCTGCGCCGGAAAAACCCTAAAACCCTATCAGGGATTGAAACACGCGGGAACGATCGCTGGCAAAAATTTCCACATGGCCGGAAAAACCCTAAAACCCTATCAGGGATTGAAACTTTCAAATTCACAGCAGGTGAACGAATCACGCAAACAGGCCGGAAAAACCCTAAAACCCTATCAGGGATTGAAACAATCTCAAATAAGCGCTCGTCAAACTCGAATTTTGCCGGAAAAACCCTAAAACCCTATCAGGGATTGAAACTCTACCTATGGGGAATGACTCATTGAAATCTTAATCGGCCGGAAAAACCCTAAAACCCTATCAGGGATTGAAACCAAACTCTTTGCGCTCGATGATGCAGATAAGCTGGCCGGAAAAACCCTAAAACCCTATCAGGGATTGAAACTTTTACCGAAATAGCTAAGCAATTTGACATCCCGCCGGAAAAACCCTAAAACCCTATCAGGGATTGAAACATTAAGGGTGCTACTGAAGGCATCAAAACACAGCCGGAAAAACCCTAAAACCCTATCAGGGATTGAAACTGTGAGGATATCGACTAATAGAAACCTTACGACATTTCGCCGGAAAAACCCTAAAACCCTATCAGGGATTGAAACTAACAATACAAAATACCATACAAAATGTTCAGAATTAAGCCGGAAAAACCCTAAAACCCTATCAGGGATTGAAACATTAGAGAACCCTTGTATGATCAGACCAACAAAAGCCGGAAAAACCCTAAAACCCTATCAGGGATTGAAACCGATCGACCCAATGGTACTAGCTGTGGCAATCGGAGCAGCCGGAAAAACCCTAAAACCCTATCAGGGATTGAAACCTTTGTTGGGCAGCTTAATTGCTGCCTTTTTCTAGCCGGAAAAACCCTAAAACCCTATCAGGGATTGAAACTCGAATCGCTTGAACGTGCGGCACAACTTGAGGCTTTAAGCCGGAAAAACCCTAAAACCCTATCAGGGATTGAAACTTTGTTGCGAGCTTTTGTATTCGTCATCAGTCAAGCCGGAAAAACCCTAAAACCCTATCAGGGATTGAAACCAAACTGGGTAGAGCAAGCGCTGCTAAACTTTGCCAGGCCGGAAAAACCCTAAAACCCTATCAGGGATTGAAACATGGCTGCATTGATGCATCGTGCCGCAAACCAGGCCGGAAAAACCCTAAAACCCTATCAGGGATTGAAACTTATAATTTCCTAGAATCGAGAGCGAGGTTGAGTTTGGGCCGGAAAAACCCTAAAACCCTATCAGGGATTGAAACCTTTTCCTTCGGGTTTGGTTCCCTCGCCTTCCTCTTCGCCGGAAAAACCCTAAAACCCTATCAGGGATTGAAACAAGTAATTCATTCATAATTAGTCTAAGTCCAAAATGCCGGAAAAACCCTAAAACCCTATCAGGGATTGAAACGTGATCAAAAATATGTACTCCACCAGACCGATTCCACGCCGGAAAAACCCTAAAACCCTATCAGGGATTGAAACGTGTCGTAAACAGAATTGGGCCTGGTGCTTCCGCCGGAAAAACCCTAAAACCCTATCAGGGATTGAAACGGCTATTCCGTCTTTATTGTCAAGAATAGCAAGGCCGGAAAAACCCTAAAACCCTATCAGGGATTGAAACTTTACTAAGCTTTTACTTCATGACGATCTAGATACCCGCCGGAAAAACCCTAAAACCCTATCAGGGATTGAAACTGTAATTCGACTCAGCATACGCTGATTGTATTTGGCCGGAAAAACCCTAAAACCCTATCAGGGATTGAAACGAATTATTAGAAGCGGACAAATGCAGCAATACAAGCCGGAAAAACCCTAAAACCCTATCAGGGATTGAAACGAATCGTCCCACTGCTGCAACTCGGCGGTGTTCTCTAGGCCGGAAAAACCCTAAAACCCTATCAGGGATTGAAACAGAGCACCTTAAATTTTTGTTTTTTGGCGGATTTTAAGCCGGAAAAACCCTAAAACCCTATCAGGGATTGAAACAACTACATCGGCGGTAATTGCCCGTTCTTTAATGCCGGAAAAACCCTAAAACCCTATCAGGGATTGAAACTGGGGACAAAAGAAGAAGAAATCGCTTTTGCGCGAGCCGGAAACGCCGGAAAAACCCTAAAACCCTATCAGGGATTGAAACATCGATAACTGTCTCCACCGTAAGCATTTGATTGAGTGAGCCGGAAAAACCCTAAAACCCTATCAGGGATTGAAACACAATGACAACTGTTTCAATCCCGGCGATCGGCGGGCCGGAAAAACCCTAAAACCCTATCAGGGATTGAAACTTTCACCAATTCCAGAGTACGGTGGTGATCGGTAGCCGGAAAAACCCTAAAACCCTATCAGGGATTGAAACGATGAATGCTGCGACGGTTGTGAAGATCGTGACGTAGCGCCGGAAAAACCCTAAAACCCTATCAGGGATTGAAACAAGTGCAGGGCTTAATAATGCCGCCCCGCCCCGGAACCGCCGGAAAAACCCTAAAACCCTATCAGGGATTGAAACTGAATTCATTTTTTTTATAGAAGAACGAGACATTGTATGCCGGAAAAACCCTAAAACCCTATCAGGGATTGAAACAGACCCTCCTGCTTGGCGCAAAAAAGCTTGTGCCATCTTGCCGGAAAAACCCTAAAACCCTATCAGGGATTGAAACACAGATTAAAGTAGGTAACTTAAAGGCAGAGAATCGAGCCGGAAAAACCCTAAAACCCTATCAGGGATTGAAACACTAGAGTCTACCCATTTTTGCCAGCGATTATCGCCGCCGGAAAAACCCTAAAACCCTATCAGGGATTGAAACAAAATCAAGCATTTTTGACAAACAACTAGCATCAGATAAAGCCGGAAAAACCCTAAAACCCTATCAGGGATTGAAACTCTCTGCCGCCAATGGAATGTAATCCTCAGAAAAAAGTCTAGCCGGAAAAACCCTAAAACCCTATCAGGGATTGAAACCGACAGTACGTTAGAGCCTATCCCTAACAACTTACGCCGGAAAAACCCTAAAACCCTATCAGGGATTGAAACTGCAATTCAGCTAACTGTTCGCTAGCGTCGGTTTTGGCCGGAAAAACCCTAAAACCCTATCAGGGATTGAAACCCGATTTATTCTTCTCCGATTTTCGACTTCAATGCCGGAAAAACCCTAAAACCCTATCAGGGATTGAAACACTCAACAATACCGGATTTTAATTTGCAAATGAAGCCGGAAAAACCCTAAAACCCTATCAGGGATTGAAACGGGAGGACCAGAAGGCAAAAAACACGCAGCGCCCGGTGGCCGGAAAAACCCTAAAACCCTATCAGGGATTGAAACTCAGCGTTAATGCCGAGCTTTTTCAGGAAATCTTCGCCGGAAAAACCCTAAAACCCTATCAGGGATTGAAACGGGGCGGTAGGTAAATGTCAATATCAATGCCCGGCCGGAAAAACCCTAAAACCCTATCAGGGATTGAAACGTAGCGGCGATCGGGTGGCTGGCATTTATTCTTTCAGCCGGAAAAACCCTAAAACCCTATCAGGGATTGAAACGTAGCTGATGGCCTTACTTGTGCCGTAGTAATGCTCGCCGGAAAAACCCTAAAACCCTATCAGGGATTGAAACCATCGTAAACACTCTTAAAACACTCTGAGTTGTAATGCCGGAAAAACCCTAAAACCCTATCAGGGATTGAAACATACTCTTGCTTGAAATCCTCGTGCTTATCAATAGCGCCGGAAAAACCCTAAAACCCTATCAGGGATTGAAACATTCCTCCTGGAGGATTTGCAAATGGAGCGCCAAGCCGGAAAAACCCTAAAACCCTATCAGGGATTGAAACGGACACACAACCATGCAAGGCGATACAGAAAATTAGTTAGCCGGAAAAACCCTAAAACCCTATCAGGGATTGAAACATACCCCTGGAAGCGGGCTACACACGCGCACCATTGCCGGAAAAACCCTAAAACCCTATCAGGGATTGAAACGATTTAGTGGATTGATGTGAGGCCACAAGCCCAGCCGGAAAAACCCTAAAACCCTATCAGGGATTGAAACATTTCCTGGAATGCAATACACAAGCTAAAACCAAATAACAGCCGGAAAAACCCTAAAACCCTATCAGGGATTGAAACTGGTAGTAGGCCAAGCCGGCCAGCGATTTTTCTTACGCCGGAAAAACCCTAAAACCCTATCAGGGATTGAAACCTCATCGTTTTCTTCGTACCAGATTAATATTTTGGCCGGAAAAACCCTAAAACCCTATCAGGGATTGAAACGCTGTCCTCTTCTGGCAAGTTTGGAACTGCTAGCGGTTGAACGCCGGAAAAACCCTAAAACCCTATCAGGGATTGAAACTAATTTCGATCTGTTGCTTTTTCGAGATTACTTGCGGCCGGAAAAACCCTAAAACCCTATCAGGGATTGAAACTTCCCCGACAGCACAATTGGCAACACTTGACGGGCATCTTGCCGGAAAAACCCTAAAACCCTATCAGGGATTGAAACTTGGGCTGTCTTGCGATCGGCTGTGATAGCCGATCGGCCGGAAAAACCCTAAAACCCTATCAGGGATTGAAACCTTTAACATATTAACAATTAAATGACCGTATTTGCCGGAAAAACCCTAAAACCCTATCAGGGATTGAAACGGCAATAATATCAATAATTTCACTGATATCTTTACAGCCGGAAAAACCCTAAAACCCTATCAGGGATTGAAACAACTGCTCTTAAAAGGGCTGCTAAGGTGGTTCAATGCCGGAAAAACCCTAAAACCCTATCAGGGATTGAAACGACAATTAAGCGGGCTGGAGTACGCCCCTACTCGCCGGAAAAACCCTAAAACCCTATCAGGGATTGAAACTGATGTTAGTTTGGTTTTACCAGCCCTTACAAGGCTCCCGCTGGGCCGGAAAAACCCTAAAACCCTATCAGGGATTGAAACCACTCATAAATTGATGATAATCATCATCACCCATGCCGGAAAAACCCTAAAACCCTATCAGGGATTGAAACAAAAAGTAATTTCAGACTACAAACAAATTTTACAAGCGCCGGAAGCCGGAAAAACCCTAAAACCCTATCAGGGATTGAAACCTTGCAATTCGTATCGTGAGATTTCTAATTGATGCAGCCGGAAAAACCCTAAAACCCTATCAGGGATTGAAACTTACTTGTGGAGTTAAAAACCCTTTCTTTTCTAAATCTTTAAGCCGGAAAAACCCTAAAACCCTATCAGGGATTGAAACTGAAGAATTAAGAGAAGATTAATTCACAATCGCCAACTCGCCGGAAAAACCCTAAAACCCTATCAGGGATTGAAACGAACCGCTGGGTATCCACGAACTTGTCAACGCCGTTACGCCGGAAAAACCCTAAAACCCTATCAGGGATTGAAACGAAGAGATAAAAGCAGGGAAAACATTTTCATGACCTCATTGCCGGAAAAACCCTAAAACCCTATCAGGGATTGAAACACTGTGCGAGTATGGCGAGAAATAGCCACCAAGAATAAGCCGGAAAAACCCTAAAACCCTATCAGGGATTGAAACTGGCAACAGGCGCTGGCTCCAACGGAATTGCCAGCGCCGGAAAAACCCTAAAACCCTATCAGGGATTGAAACACATTTCGAGTTTTTGGCAACACCCGCGAACAAAGCCGGAAAAACCCTAAAACCCTATCAGGGATTGAAACCGCGCTTGTTATGGCACGGAACGCAGACACATTCCAGCCGGAAAAACCCTAAAACCCTATCAGGGATTGAAACAGGACAAAACCATTTGATGCCTTTGTAGGCGCGTTTAGATTGTCGGGCCCCGTCTGTGCCGGAAAAACCCTAAAACCCTATCAGGGATTGAAACGAAGAGATAAAAGCAGGGAAAACATTTTCATGACCTCATTGCCGGAAAAACCCTAAAACCCTATCAGGGATTGAAACACTGTGCGAGTATGGCGAGAAATAGCCACCAAGAATAAGCCGGAAAAACCCTAAAACCCTATCAGGGATTGAAACTGGCAACAGGCGCTGGCTCCAACGGAATTGCCAGCGCCGGAAAAACCCTAAAACCCTATCAGGGATTGAAACACATTTCGAGTTTTTGGCAACACCCGCGAACAAAGCCGGAAAAACCCTAAAACCCTATCAGGGATTGAAACCGCGCTTGTTATGGCACGGAACGCAGACACATTCCAGCCGGAAAAACCCTAAAACCCTATCAGGGATTGAAACAGGACAAAACCATTTGATGCCGTTACTGATAGCGCCGGAAAAACCCTAAAACCCTATCAGGGATTGAAACCTAGTTCTGTCACAGACACCCCCATTTTTATATTGCCGGAAAAACCCTAAAACCCTATCAGGGATTGAAACTGCCTTATGCTTTACAGCTCCCCCGGTGCATTTTTGGGCCGGAAAAACCCTAAAACCCTATCAGGGATTGAAACTTCTACAATGGTAGCGATCGTGTTGCAGTCGCAGCCGGAAAAACCCTAAAACCCTATCAGGGATTGAAACCAACCGATCCGGCAAGCAAAAAAGCTCCAAAATATGCCGGAAAAACCCTAAAACCCTATCAGGGATTGAAACTTGGGATTTCGGTTTCCTTCCAGAAATATTTGGCGCCGGAAAAACCCTAAAACCCTATCAGGGATTGAAACAGCAGAAAACCCATGCGATCATAAAAAGTGTTTGAAGGCCGGAAAAACCCTAAAACCCTATCAGGGATTGAAACATTCCCAAAGGCCAGATCCCCCTCCGGAACCTCCAGCCGGAAAAACCCTAAAACCCTATCAGGGATTGAAACCAATCTATCTCTTCCCCTCCGGCTGCCTCAATAATTAGCCGGAAAAACCCTAAAACCCTATCAGGGATTGAAACGCATTCAAGGCTCTTGTCCCCAAGGGAATTGATCGCCGGAAAAACCCTAAAACCCTATCAGGGATTGAAACTCTGTTTCTGCGGGGACGGCTGGAGCTACTACGATCAAGCCGGAAAAACCCTAAAACCCTATCAGGGATTGAAACATATCCTATCTCCGCTAAGAATGGCATTGTAGGGGTCAGGCCGGAAAAACCCTAAAACCCTATCAGGGATTGAAACCTCCGAGAAACTATGAAGCCAACAGAAATAAAACTAAAGCCGGAAAAACCCTAAAACCCTATCAGGGATTGAAACGAAAGTTGTCCGACCTTGCAGACCAGAAAAGTAACTTGCCGGAAAAACCCTAAAACCCTATCAGGGATTGAAACGGGCTAACTTTTGCTTTGAGGAGCGATCGCGCCCTTTCGCCGGAAAAACCCTAAAACCCTATCAGGGATTGAAACTCATAAAGCCGTGCTTTTGGGCTGTTGTGGTAGAGCCGGAAAAACCCTAAAACCCTATCAGGGATTGAAACTAAAGAATCCACTTTAGAAGAATTATTAGAGGCTCACGAAGCCGGAAAAACCCTAAAACCCTATCAGGGATTGAAACGACTTAAGAAGCCCCAGGGCTGAGGGTGTGGAGGGCCGGAAAAACCCTAAAACCCTATCAGGGATTGAAACTCGTGGTAGCAAGTTACCTGCATTTCGCCAGATTCGTAGAGCCGGAAAAACCCTAAAACCCTATCAGGGATTGAAACGTCAGCTTTGGTGAAAATGCGATGAGCTCCGATGAGCCGGAAAAACCCTAAAACCCTATCAGGGATTGAAACTCGCTTAAACCTGCTTTGCAAACCTTACATCCGGCCGGAAAAACCCTAAAACCCTATCAGGGATTGAAACATGCAAACTCATTGCATACACCAAGCAATCATTCAAGCCGGAAAAACCCTAAAACCCTATCAGGGATTGAAACAGAACCTCTAGACCGTCTTCATCAAGCTCGACATCTCGCCGGAAAAACCCTAAAACCCTATCAGGGATTGAAACTTTAGTCTCTTCACTTTATATCTTCGCACACATCAACGCCGGAAAAACCCTAAAACCCTATCAGGGATTGAAACGTTACGGTAACAAGTTGCAATCGCCCTAAATTCCCGCCGGAAAAACCCTAAAACCCTATCAGGGATTGAAACTGGAAATTAGTCTTTTGAAAACGGATTGTACGAGTAGGCCGGAAAAACCCTAAAACCCTATCAGGGATTGAAACATATATTAAAATTACCAAAAATTACAGGTCTAGAGCCGGAAAAACCCTAAAACCCTATCAGGGATTGAAACTATAGCTTTGCCATGCTCCTGGGCTCTCTGTTGCTTGCCGGAAAAACCCTAAAACCCTATCAGGGATTGAAACGCACCACTTCGATCGCCCTGGCGACTTTTTGCCATTTCGCCGGAAAAACCCTAAAACCCTATCAGGGATTGAAACTGACTACGGCCATAATCTTAGACATATTCTCCGCGATAAGCCGGAAAAACCCTAAAACCCTATCAGGGATTGAAACTGTCTGATTCCGATCCAATTAGTGCAAGTAATTCATTAAGCCGGAAAAACCCTAAAACCCTATCAGGGATTGAAACTTGGATTGCTTGAAAAACAGGACGAAAAAGAGATTGCCGGAAAAACCCTAAAACCCTATCAGGGATTGAAACTCTACTCCTCCCGATTGCCCTGCTAATAAAAAAGTTTGGGGCCGGAAAAACCCTAAAACCCTATCAGGGATTGAAACTACAACATTCGATCGCTATTAATTTTTTTAAAGAGCGCCGGAAAAACCCTAAAACCCTATCAGGGATTGAAACAAACTGGCTTGAGAGAAAAACTGCTGTGCTTTTTTGCCGGAAAAACCCTAAAACCCTATCAGGGATTGAAACTTTCGCCTCATCAGGTGGTAGATGACGCGGGAGGGCCGGAAAAACCCTAAAACCCTATCAGGGATTGAAACAATAGAAATCAGTAACTCCCTACTAACACAAATGGCAGAGCCGGAAAAACCCTAAAACCCTATCAGGGATTGAAACACGAGTGTAAAAAGCTTGACAAAGCGCAGCCAAATGGCCGGAAAAACCCTAAAACCCTATCAGGGATTGAAACTTGAATGGATAAAAAAACTGGCGATATAGCAACTAGATTGGCCGGAAAAACCCTAAAACCCTATCAGGGATTGAAACATTTGGGCATTCCCTTAGCGACATCGTGGATAAAATCAAGCCGGAAAAACCCTAAAACCCTATCAGGGATTGAAACTTTCTGCTGTACGCTGACTATAAGTTTGGCTTGGCCGGAAAAACCCTAAAACCCTATCAGGGATTGAAACGCGATATGTAGATGCTAGGGATATGCTCGATCGCCGGAAAAACCCTAAAACCCTATCAGGGATTGAAACACGGCATTTTTGATGTTAGCGAAGACCTAGTAAGGCCGGAAAAACCCTAAAACCCTATCAGGGATTGAAACTAATCGAGTAGTAGTCAAGGCAATTGTCGTTACCGCTTCGCCGGAAAAACCCTAAAACCCTATCAGGGATTGAAACTGAGGTGTTCCAGTTGGGAACATCAGCAACAGTCGCGCCGGAAAAACCCTAAAACCCTATCAGGGATTGAAACTTAATGACCTGTAAATCTGTCGATCGCCGGATGTGGGCCGGAAAAACCCTAAAACCCTATCAGGGATTGAAACAAAAATGAACCTCACAACCATCGAAAACAACGCGCCGGAAAAACCCTAAAACCCTATCAGGGATTGAAACACAGTGCCAGAACTCATCCTTGACGGCGGTAGCGCCGGAAAAACCCTAAAACCCTATCAGGGATTGAAACAAGCGGTTCACCGTCTGTTGGAACCGAGACGCTGTTGAGGCCGGAAAAACCCTAAAACCCTATCAGGGATTGAAACAGCAAGTTGCTCGTTTAATGGCTCTCGCTACTGGCCGGAAAAACCCTAAAACCCTATCAGGGATTGAAACTTAACTATACCTAGCCCCGATGGAGGAGAAGAAGCATTAGCCGGAAAAACCCTAAAACCCTATCAGGGATTGAAACAAGCTGCTGTCGTGGACATCGGAAAAGACTGAAAGCCGGAAAAACCCTAAAACCCTATCAGGGATTGAAACTAATTAAGTGTGAGATTTGATTGATATGTGATGCGCGCCGGAAAAACCCTAAAACCCTATCAGGGATTGAAACTCACATCGCATTTCTTTAAGCGCTTTAGCAAGCAGCCGGAAAAACCCTATTTCCCGATCTAAGGCTTGAAACCCTTTATTAGAAGGCTTTCGCCTCGGACAATGTAGCGGGAAAAACCATAAATCCCTATCAGGGATTGAAACAAAGTACAAGCGCCCTGCAAAAAACCTAAATCCCTATCAAAGATTGAAACTAAATCGGGTATGATATCATCTGCGGTTGCACTCAGACATGACTGTTGACTGTGACTCGAAAAACTGAAAATTACGCTGATATTTGTTGGCAGCTTGACTCCACTTTACCAAGACCGACGATGAAGCGCGGATTTGATATCATTGCGGCGCACCCGGAATTGATATGAAAGAGCAAAATACAAATTAAGCCACCATAAACCTAAATCCCATTTTCACCAAAGAACTGGGCGGAGCGTAGCGGAGGGCTGAAGCCCCGTCCTTCTAGGACGGATTTAATTCTCTTCAATCTTTCAAGGGTTGTATCAACAATACATGGTATGATAGAGTAATTCAAGCAACAAAAAATAATGAAAGCAAGGTATCAGTACAGAATCTATCCGACAGACCAACAGCAGCAGAGATTGGCTCAGTTGTTTGGCTGCGTTCGTGTAGTCTGGAACGATGCTCTTGCGCTCTGCAAACAGTCTGAAAAGAAGCCCAAATCGACCGAACTTCAGAAGATAGTAATTACTCAGGCAAAACGGACAACCGAAAGAGCTTGGCTGGAGAATGTGTCATGTGTTCCCTTGCAGCAGTCGGTGGCTGATTTAGAAATCGCTTTCAAGAACTTTTTCGACTCCTGTAAAGGAAATAGAAAAGGACGTAAAGTTGGGTATCCTAAGTTCAAAAAAAGAACTAGCAGCCAATCGGCAAGACTTACCCGCCGTGGATTCTCAATGAAGGAGAACGGAGGTGTATACTTAGCTAAGATTGGGATTGTCAACCCAGTCTGGTCAAGAAAATTACCGTCGGAACCTAGTTCTGTCACAGTAATTAAGGACTGTGCAAACCGTTATTTTTTGAGTTTTGTTGTAGAGATTGAATCAATTCAAACTGAGGCTAAGAATTCAAGTGTCGGGATTGATTTAGGGATAAAAACCTTTGCAGTGATGAGCAACGGCGAGAAAGCCGAAAGTCCCAACTATAAAAAGCTAGACCGGAAAATTCGTAAACTGCAACGTAAATTAGCCCGTCAACCAAAAGATTCTAGGAGAAGAAATCTAACCCGCATTAAGATTGCGAAGTTGCACAATCAAATTGCCGATACCCGCAAAGATTTTCTACACAAATTGTCAACCAAAATAGTCAACGAAAACCAAGTGATAGTTTTGGAAGATTTAAATGTGTCGGGTCTGGTCAAGAATCGGAAACTTTCGAGAGCGATTAGCCAGCAAGGATGGAGAGAATTCAGGACTTTGTGCGAGGCTAAATCCGAAAAATTTGGCAGAGAGTTTCAGGTCATCAGTCGCTGGGAACCTACTAGCCAAGTCTGCTCAGATTGTGAGTTTAAATGGGGTAAAATCGATTTGTCTATTCGCTCAGTGCTTTGTCCCAGTTGTGGCACTGAACAAGACAGAGACGAAAATGCTGCTAGAAATATAGAGCAAGTCGGGATGGGGAATCGCCACGACTCTAAAGGGGCGCTGAGGGACTGTAAGACTACTTCGGTAGCAAGACCCGATGAAGCGTCAAGAATCACCGCTGCTTTAGCACGGTAAGTATTTCAATTGAGATGACAGTGACAATTCGGCTTTTCAATCAAAGACTCAACCAAAGCATTCAAAGCAACCGCCGCCAACAACCCGCCGCCAAAAGTTCCCACAGTCGTAATATAAGCAACGCCCGATCGCACTAACCGCCGTTTCGCCACCGGAGAATGACTAAAACCGATCGGCATTCCAATCACCAAAGCCGGTTGCAGTTGCCCACTCTCGATCGCCTCGCAAACCGCCATCAGCACAGAAGGCGCATATCCTATCACCAATATACATCCTTTTTCCAGTTTCAACAACTTATCAAACCACTCACGCTGCTGCCAAAATTCCTGTTCCGCTTCCGCCGCAGCATTGATGTGCGGATCATCAATTAAAGTTGCAATACTTGTTCCCAAATGCGCCAATCTTGTCCGATCCAAAGCCGCAAAAACAGGTGGCACATCAGCCACAATTTGACACTGATTTTTCAAAGCTTCCCGCGCCGATTTAATCGCCGTTTCGCTCAACTTCACAAACGGCAGCAGCGAACAATCTCCGCAGGCTAACACCAGTTTAGAAAGCAAGTCTACCTCAATTTCCGAGCGATCGGTCAAATCCGGCAACAACTGCTGCAACGACTCCCCAAAATCCTCCGGGTGAGTGTGCGCCCCCGCATCCCAACCCTCCCAAAGTTGTTCCAACTCATCCAACCCCCCCTCAGTTTCCGCCTGCAACAGCCTTAATTGCGCCAATGCGTCCGCTTGCACCGCTTGACAGGAAATATCCCGTCCCAGCAATCCTTCCAGCGCCGAAGCCGTTTCTCTGAGGCGTACAATTTGCTGAATAACCGAGAGATATTGCCGTTGCAGAGTCGCCATCAGCGCGTCAGGGGAAGCATCCGCGTCAGTTTCTAACAGTTTGCGGATGTGAGACAGTTGAAAGCCTTGCTGCTTGAGTGCGACTATTCTTTGCAGTCTTTGCACATCGCTGCGGGTGTACAGTCTGTAGTTAGAGGTCGATCGTACCGCCGGAGATAGCAGCCCCAAAGCGTGATAATGCCGCACCATCCGAGGCGTAATTGTGCCTTTTACCGCTTCAGTAAGTTGTTTGATTGTTAGGAATTGTTGCATGGGATTTTGGGATTTTGATTGTATATTTGATTCTCGAATTCACCCAGAGTCCTAGGAGTGAATGAATTCCCACGCATTCACCCACAGTCCGCCGGGGATTGAAATCCCCGTCTCATAGCAGAAGTCGGTTAAAACCGACTGAAACATTAAATTCAATTCTCA
>NZ_JAUBTR010000023.1:0-11739 GCF_036705045.1 Microcoleus sp. BR0-C5 | reverse complement strand
AGTCCGCCGGGGATTGAAATCCCCGTCTCATAGCAGAAGTCGGTTAAAACCGACTGAAACATTAAATTCAATTCTCAGCCATCTTCAAATTCAATTCTCAACTCTCTTGAGTCCTCTTTCAGAGGACTTGCGCTATGAGACAGGGAATTCATTCCCTGTCGGACTCTGGGACTCAACTATTCTTATTGCATTGGATTTTGGGAATTTTGGGATTGTATATTGGGTTCTCGAATTCACCCGCAGTCCTAGGAGTGAATCAATTCCCCGTCTCATAGCAGAAGTCGGTTTTAACCGACTAAAACATTAAATTCAATTCTCAGCTATCTTCAGTCCTCTTTCAGAGGACTTGCGCTATGAGACAGGGAATTCATTCCCTGTCGGAATGTCGGACTCTGCGACTCAACGAGGGGCGAGTTTTGTAATTTATTTTAGTTTTACTCTTGACATTGACATTAATGTCAAGGTTTAGGCTACAGGAGTCATTCTACCAAATCAAATTTCCCCCATGACTTCCAATTCCCTCCCCCTTTCTCGCCTCTGGCGCCTCGCCGAAGAACATCCAGATGCTGTGACTGCCGCCCTGTGCGGAATTCTAGTAATTTTGGGTTCGCTAGCCCTGCAATTCGGCTGGCTGGGCGTAGCCGTGTTAATCTTACCCGCAGCTTATGTTATCGGCGGCTATTCCAGTACCCGCGAAGGCTTAACTACGCTTTTTCAAGAACGCGAATTAGATGTAGATTTGTTAATGATTGTCGCTGCTTTGGGCGCGGCCGGTTTGGGGCTGTGGCGGCAAGAATATCATTTAATTGTTGACGGTGCGGTGTTGATTTTAATCTTTGCAATTAGCGGCGCGCTGGAAGGTTATGCTATGCAGCGGACTGAACGCAGTATCCGCAGTTTGATGAGTTTGACTGCGGATACTGCTAGGGTGGTAATGTACGGCGGGGAACGGGAAGTTGCGATCGACAAATTGGAAATTGGCGATTGCATTTTAGTCAAGCCCGGAGAAATCATCCCCACAGATGCGATAATTATTGAAGGCTACAGTGCGATCGATCAAGCCTCGATTACCGGCGAATCGATGCCCGTGGAGAAAACCAGCGGCGATGAAGTCTATGCAGGTACAATTAACGGTGTCGGCGCGCTGAAAATCGAAGTTCATAAAACTCCAGAAAGCAGCTTGATTCAGCGAGTGATTCGGCTGGTTCAAGAAGCGCAAACAGCAGCGCCGCCTTCTCAAATGTTTGTGGAAAAATTCGAGCGCGGATATGCCAAATTAATTGTCGGTTTAGGCTTGCTTCTGGCAACTTTGCCGCCCTTTGTTTTGGGCTGGAATTGGGAAGAGACAATCTACCGGGCGCTGATTTTCCTAGTAGTCGCCTCCCCCTGCGCGCTGATGGCTTCGATTATGCCCGCGCTGCTTTCGGGAATTGCTAACGGGGCGAGACAGGGGATTTTGTTTAAAAGTGGCGCGCAATTAGAGATGATTGGTAAAGTCAGGGCGATCGCCTTTGACAAAACCGGAACTCTCACCACGGGAAAACCTGAAGTTATCCAAATTGTACCAGCAGCCGGATATACTGAAACAGAAGTTCTGCAATTTGCCGCTGCCCTAGAAGCTCATTCCGAACACGCGATCGCCTCTTCAATTGTCAGCGCCGCCCAGCAGCAACAGTTACAATTGTCAACCGCTACCGATGTACAAGCAAAAATCGGTCAAGGAATTGTCGGCAAAGTCAACAATCAAATCATTGCCATTGGTAAAGCCGAATTTGTCGAAGCAACTTCCGAATTGACTCAAATCAGCCAGCAGTTGCAAGCAGAGGGTAAAACAGTTGTTTGGGTGGCAAAAGGCGAGGAAGTTTTAGGAATCATTGCAGTAGCAGATACCATCCGCCCCGAAGCAGCAGCAACGGTAAAACGCTTGCAAAAATTAGGCGTAGAACATATAATAATGCTCACCGGCGACAACGAGCAAACAGCTCAACACATCGCCCGTCAATTAGACATCCATGAAGTGTATGCCGAACTTTTGCCAGAAGACAAAGTGCAGGCAATTAAACAACTACAAACCCAGTATCAAACTGTAGCAATGGTGGGAGACGGCATCAACGACGCCCCCGCCCTCGCTCAAGCTTCCGTGGGCATTGCGATGGGGATTTCTGGTAGCGATGTTGCTTTAGAAACTGCTGATATAGTATTGATGGCAGATAAGTTAGAGCAACTAGCTAAAGCAATTAGTTTGGGCCGCCGCGCTCAAAAAGTTGTCAAACAAAACATTGTTTTTGCACTCAGTTGCATTGTGCTGTTATTGGCGGCTAATTTTTTCGGAAATATCACCATGCCTTTCGGCGTCATCGGTCACGAAGGCTCTACAGTAATAGTAACCTTAAGCGGTTTGCGGTTGCTGAGAAATTAGACACGAAAAACCGCTAAAATCGAGGCAGAGCAAGAGTGAAATGCGTTCCCAGGCAGAGTTCATTGGTGACAATTTAACGTTAAACTAACCGTATCTCTTGTTTATATCGAAGCCTAGATCCCCCCTAACCCCCCTTAACAAGGGGGGGACAAGATTCTTCTCAAAGTCAACCCCTACTCCCCTTCTTAAGGGGGATTTAGGGGGATCGAGACTCAACTACAAGCGACATTATTATGAGTTTTAGTCTTAAGCTGTTACCAATGGGCACAGCCTGGGAACGAGAATCCGATTTGCCTTCATCTGCGGTTAAAAATTCAAAATATTAAGAAAAAATACAATTGTGTTTTTGTTACTCAAAATACGTTAGCGTCAGAAGTATAGAATCATACCTAAATCAGAAATTGCTCGAAACTGCAATAAAAATTAACCTAGAAAAAGTCTAGAAAATGGTATAGAACAGATTGCACCAAGAGCAATGGAAAACAAGTTTTCTGTTGGAGGCAATATGAACCACAAAGTCATTGGGGCCACGCGGAACGTTGCAATTGTTGGCCCTTATTTAAGCGGTAAAACCGCACTGCTGGAAAGTTTGCTGTCGGTGACAGGGACAATTACCCGCAAAGGAAACGTCAAAGATGGCAACACAATAGGTGATAGTTCGCCGGAAGCGCGCGATCGCAAAATGAGCGTAGAAGTCAACACCGCCACCGCCGAATACGAAGGCGTCCGCTTCACATTTCTCGACTGTCCGGGCTCGGTAGAATTTGCCCAAGAAACTTACAATGCGCTGATTGGTGTGGATGCGGCGATAATTGTTTGCGAACCCGTTGCCGATCGCACTTTAACCCTCGCACCGCTGTTTAAATTCCTCGATGATTGGGAAATTCCCCACTTAGTTTTCATCAACAAGATCGATCGAGCTTACACAGACGAAACCACTTGTGGCACCAACTTCACCAACGTGCTCGACGCGCTCAAATCCGTTTCCAGTAGACCGATCGTACCTCACCAATATCCGATCGGCAAAAACGAACAAATCATCGGTTTTATCGACTTAGTAACCGAACAAGCTTACCACTATCACCCCGGCGCACCCGCAGATCCCGTCCCGCTTCCAGAACACCTCAAAACACAAGAAAGCGCAGCGCGACAGGAAATGCTCGAAGAATTGGCGAATTTTGACGACCATTTACTCGAAGAATTGCTCGAAGAAATCAATCCCGACGCCGAAGAAATTACCCGCGATTTAAAGATGGAATTAGGCGCAGATTTAATTGTGCCAGTATTCATCGGCATCGCCGAACAAGATTTCGGCGTGCGGCCTCTGCTGGAAGCTTTGCTGAGGGAAGCGCCGACACCCGAAACTACAGCCGATCGCCGTGGCATTATACAAAGTGACAACAAAGTTCTGGCTCAAATCCTCAAAACCTATTACACGCCCCAGGGAGGCAAACTATCGTTAGTGAGAATGTGGCGGGGGACGCTGGCAGACGGAGCAAATTTGAACGGCGTTCGAGTTAACGGTTTGTACCGCTTGACCGGCCAGCAAACGCAAAGTTTGCAATCCGTCAGCGCCGGGGAAATTGTCGCTGTGGGAAGGCTAGAAGGCTTGAGAACAGGCGATGTGTTAGGCTCGGACGAACTATTGCCAAAAGCCGAAATCATCTCCCCTGTCTACGCACTGGCGATCGTCCCAGAAAAGCGCAACGATGAAGTTAAGCTGAGCTCCGCTTTAGCTAAATTGCTAGAAGAAGACCCATCTTTAGTCTGGGAACAGCACGGCGACACTCACGAAATTATACTTTGGGGTCAAGGCGAAATCCATCTGAAAGTAGCATTAGACAGGTTGCGCCGCAAGTATAATTTGCCGATGGTAACTCACTTACCCCAAGTGCCGTACAAAGAAACCATCCGCAAACCTGCATCTTCCATCCACGGGCGCTACAAACACCAAAGCGGCGGACACGGACAGTTTGGCGACGTGTACCTCGATATTACACCGCAGCCTCGCGGAGAAGGTTTCACGTTTACCGACAAAATAGTCGGCGGCGTCGTCCCAAAACAGTACATTCCCGGCGTGGAAGTGGGAGTGCGCGAGTATTTGGATCGTGGCCCGCTGGGTTTCCCCGTGGTAGACGTAGCGGTGACGCTGACGAACGGTTCCTATCATTCCGTTGACAGTTCCGAACAAGCTTTCAAGCAAGCGGCGCGTTTGGCGATGCAGGAGGGAATGGCGAAGTGCGAACCGGCATTGCTGGAGCCGATCGCCAAAGTTGAAATTTGCGCTCCGAACGAGTGTACATCAAAGGTGTTGCAGTTGGTCAGCGGACACCGCGGCCAAATTCTCGGCTACGAAGGTAAAAAAGGCTGGAAGGGATGGGATGCAGTTTCTGCTTATTTGCCGATCGCAGAAATGCAGAATTTGATCGTAGAATTGCGATCGCAGACAATGGGAGTCGGATTTTTTAATTGGGAGTTCGATCGATTGCAAGAAGTGCCGGAACCTTTAGCTAAGCGGGTTTTGCTAACGACTAACGGAAATGGGAATGGCAACGGTAAAAGTTAGGTAATTGTCTTAAAAAACCCGGTTTCTCGCACAGTAGGATATAACTGCTGTTCTTCAAGAAACCGGGTTTTTGTAGGAGTTGCAATTACAATTCATTGGGGTCGATTCCCATTTCTCGGAGTCTTGATTCTAAAGCTTGCGATCGCGATCGTTCTTGTTCCAGCAAAGTTTCTGCCTCAGTAGCCCGTTGCTGTGCATTCTGAGCCTGTTCCTCTGCTTCCTGTGCCCGTGCTTGGGCCTGCTGCCGCAGTTGAGCGAGTTCCACAAAACTCACAAACGGTTCTCCCGACGGCCCGAACATTTCGAGTCCGGTTTCAGACAATCCAAACCGCACCCCCAGTCTGGGACTAATCCAACCGTCCATTTGTTCGATCGTCTCTAACTCTTCCTCAATCCGCTGCCATCCTGTCAATTCTAATGTTTGCGGGTCGAATAAATAGTATTCTTCTACACCGTAACGTTCGTAAAATTTAAACTTTTGAATCATCGGAGTGAGGCGATTTCCCGGCGACAAAATTTCAAACACAACTTGTGGCCCAATATTATCTTCATTCCACTGTTTATAGGAACCGCGATAACCTTTTGGTCTACCAAAAACTACCATCACATCTGGTGCTTGGCAAAGTTTATTATTTCCTTCCACGGGATACCAAAGCAAGTCGCCGGCCACGAAAACATTCGGGTCATTCGCAAATAATAGTTCGGAATTTTCCTTAATCCAAACGATTAATCGGAATTGCTCAGTATTATCTGACATTGGTTCGCCGTTGTCGTCGGGATAGATAATATTTGATTTGTCGGGAGATTGCAGTTGTGTAACCATGCTGTTTTCCCAAATTTGATGGTGACTTTAAATCGTGTCTGGTTATATAAATATCATAAGGACTCGGCGGTTGAAACCAGGTCTTGTCAAACGAAGTCTGCCTCCGCAGACTAACAGATCCACTTGTTACCAGGCTCTGCCTGGTAACGCAGATCCGGAGGCTCTGCCTCCAATTTTCCTCCACAATCGAGCGAGGCAGAGCCTCTAGACATCGGTTCCCCGGCAGAGCGGGGGAACCCGGGAATGTGGAAACGGCCGGAGAGCCCGTTCCTAAATTGCAGCTTAAATCCCCTACAACTTAACCACTAAAAAGAAATAATCAAGTAACCATTCAGGAATTTAGCACCAGTAACAGATTTCCCAGTTAGCGCCGGAGGCAACAAAATATTACGCCGCTGATCGCCGGCTTCGATCGTCACTTCCGGCCCGGATTGAATCAATTTAATTTCTTTCTTGTCAAACCCCGGTAAAAACAAACTAACTTGACGCTGTGCAATGTTTATGTTAATCGGTTTAGGAGCTTTTGCGGCCTCCGAAAAATCTGGCAAAGCATCAATTAGCGGCTGCCAGTTATTGTCACTGTGCGCCGGAACCGAAACAGCCGTCAAAGGATCAAAATCGCCAGTAATAGTTTCTGTAACCGATACTTGATTGACAATGACACCGCCCACAGTCAAACCAACTTGTTGAGAACTTCCCCAAAGATAGCGGGCAGTTGCGATCGCACTTGCATCTCCAGTAGTAACCAAATAAGCCGCCGTGCGGTTTGGATCGGCCAGCGCTTCCTTACCCTTATCCAAAAGATTATCGACTTGCTTAGTAGATTGAAAAGCATTGTCTCCCGACAAATCCACAGTCAACACCGTGCTGACAACCGGTTGAATAAAAGGTGAAAGCGCTTTTCCCAAATCCGAATCTACCAAAGCTTGACGGAAGCGGCGGATGTACCAACTCAGAATTTCCGGCATTCCCAGCATCCGCAGCGTATCCATGCCGCCATTGCCGTCATAAACGATCACATCATATTGTTTGCTGTCCTCGTATTCCCGAAGTTCGTTCAACGCCAGCGCGCTGTCCATTCCCGGTAACACTCCTAATTCTTGACCGTAAATCTGCTTGAAAAACGGAGTGCGGACATATTGAGCTTCTAGTTGTTTAACTTCGTCCCACCTGCGTTCTAGCAGCGGCGCGCTTTGCACCTGAACTGCTTTGAGGTTGGGGGCGATTTCCTGGGGGGTGAGAGTCAGGGGAACCCCTAGCAGAATGCCCAATGCAGGGCCCGGATCTTGGCCGAGCAGCAGAACTCGCTTGCCTTGAGCCGCGTATTTTTTAGCTGTTGCGATCGCGATCGTGCTGCGGCCAGTGCCGCCTTTGCCCAAAAATGTCAAAATCAAAGCCATTTTCTGTTCTCACTGCCAAAGCTTACTCTTTAACATTTAAGCGCAACCTTCAGCCAGAGTGGGGGAGGGGGGAGAGTGGAGGAAGAGGAGAGTGGGATAGTGGGATAGTGGGAGAGGGGAAGAATTGGGAAAATTTTTCCTCTTCCTTCTTCCTTCTTCCTTCTTCCTTCTTCCTTCTACATCTGTTAAACGGGTTCTAGCTCATCTTCAAAGAACCAAGTCGCAAAACCGTCAAACTTGACAACCACGCCTACTCCGCTACCGTCAACCATTCTGAATCCGTCAACAGTGCCTACTGGATTCTCCTTTATCTTGCCCACCATATTTGCAGGTATCCGATCTCTGAGACGGCGCACCTTAACTCTCTGACCTACTTCTATTGCCACTGAAATTGTTCTCCTGCTCTATATAACCTATATACAACCGTCCATTTTACAGTTTGGCGTCTACTTCTCAACAGCCACACCAGCAGGCGATCGCTCCCTATGATTTTCCTTCGAAATTTCCACCAACTTTCCCTAAAAGACGGTATTCTAGTCGGAGTTGGTCGATCGTCTACCCTGACTCGCTTGGGTTTGCTTCATAATGTTTCACAGCGGCAAGCTCCACTGTCAGAGGCTGTTCACCACTTAGATAATTATTTTTTATCGCTTCGCAAAAACCATCTTTTTATTAATTGTCACAACTACAGGATTTCTCCCCAATTAGTCATCCTTCCGGCAGAAGCCAAAAGGCATCCACAAGCAGTAATTAATTTTATGTTTGCTATATATAAATCTCCCCTCTCTCACGTTGAAAACGGCTAAAGTTGATGCTGCAAAGCACTTTGAGTAGGGTTGGGTAATTTTCCCGAAGCTCATATTTTAGTAAAGTGCCATGTTGTAACAGTTTACTAAAATATGAACATAATTTTTTTTTTAATGCTAAACTTTCAGGCTGATAAAGTTTATTTTTACTGCTGTGTTACGGCATAAAAAATGGAACGATTTCCGGATGTATGCCGTCTGATAGAGGAAAGGAAGTCGAGGAACTTCAATATGACAAAATTGAAATTATGAATAAAATGTTTACGTGTGGGCGATCGACCAAAATTCCGCTCCTAAGTTTGTCCTTGGCTGTGCTGGCGAGTCTGTCGCCCTTTCGTGGGACGATCGCCAGTCCGCTCTCTCCATCCCCCAAACAGCCGTCTAACGCTACTAAAATTGTCTCACTCGCTCGACCGCCAGCATTGGCAATCGCCTCAAAATCTCCAACAAATCCGGCAACCGTGGCGGCGAATCCATCCCCAGCAGACACGATAAACGCCCAGGGAACAGCGGCCGGGCGATCGCTCGAAATAGAAGAAATTCGGGGTACAGTCAGCTTTAAAGGCCGGCCAGCGGCTGTGGGCGATCGGCTACTCGCCCCCGGAGACGAAATCATCACCGGCCCCGATTCCACAGCCCGTTTAGGCATTGACAACAACATCGGCGTCGTGGAAGTTGCCGAAAAAACCGCAGTCAGAATATCCAATTTGTCAAGCAGTGCAGGTGGCGAAAAAGACACAGCCATTTTTGTCAGCAGGGGGCGAGTCAGGTTGTCGATCGGCAAAACTGCTGCGACAACTCCCGCAGCCAACTCCTCAACAATTATCCCGCCGAACCAAATAGTCGCCCTCAATACCTTCAGCGGACTTGGCAAATCCAGTCAAATTGCCCAACAAAAAAAATCTGCCAGAACCGCCCCAGTCAGGGTTGAAACCCCAGAAGGCGTTGCCGGAGTCCGGGGCACATCCTTTGGCGTCAGCGTCGGTGGCGACAAAACCGCAGTCGAAACTATTGAAGGTGCAGTCGTAGTATCCGGCAGCGCCGACTCAGAAGTAGTTGTCAACGGCGGCAACTCCACGACAATTTTCCCTCAAACCTCGCCCGTAGCGCCCTCAGCCAGGCCTCGCCTAGCTAAACTCAAAGTCCGCAGTTTGTTGAGAGTCAGCGGCAATATCTATCGCCTCAGCGGTCAAATTAACCCGATCGACACAGTTTATGTCCACAACGAAGAAATTAAGATCGATCGAAAGGGCAACTTCAAAGTCCAAGGAATTTTACCTCCAAGTCGCCGCCTCAAAATCGTAGTGCGAGGCCCGTCAGTCACAGAAAGGCATTACAGCTTCGCAGTTCGCTAAACAACCTATCGTCGCGAGTAATGTACGCGGGCCGTCTCTGAGGACGTGAGTTATATCCTAAGTCCTATCTGGGTTGATTATTTTGTGTAGGTGCGAAGCATTTTGCGGTGAATCTCGGTAGTCAAAATAAATAAATTTTGCCCCACCCTTCGCCCTTGCGGTATTGTAAAACTTCATGACAGAAAGCATCCAGGATACCCGCCACGTGATTCATTCCGAAAGCAGACTCAGGACCCAGAAATAAAAAACCTGTATCCGATGAAACTTGCCGAACGTATTTATCCGTGGGGTCGCCTCTAAAATCTAAAATCTAAAATCTAAAATCGATTGACTCCCACTCGTCTCGAAGTTCGGACTCGAATGTCAATTTTTGCGTCAAATTAATTGCATGAAGTTCAAAGAATGGATTGATCATCTCAAACAAAATCAACTGATCGGCCTCCGGCAATATATAAGCACAAATCCTCCCTGGATGACAGGGGCAGTAGTAGGTATAATGTCTGTAGCCATGCTGCAATTTGGAATATGGAAACCCCTTGAATATTTGGGATACAAAATGCTATTTCAAATTCGAGAATCTGGAATTTTGCCAAATCCTGGATGGGATTCGAGAATTGCGGTAATTGCGATCGAACCGCATTCCTTGCAGGAATACGGTCAATTTCCTTGGCCTCGCAACCGCTACGCCCAACTGCTAGAAGCACTGAAAAAATCTCCCCCTACAGCAGTGGGTTTTGACATTCTTTTCCTCGATCCAAGTCCGAAAGATGATATTTTAGCCGCTGCGATCGCCGCCAACGGCAAAGTTGTACTCGCTAGAACCCTTAAAGAAGAACCCGTAGCATCTTTAAAAGCAGCCGCCGCAGGTGTCGGCCACATCGGCCAGGAACCCGATAGCGACGGTATTAGCCGCGAGTCAAAAATCTTTCTCAACGGGATTCCTAATTTCGGTTTAGCAATGACTCACAGGTACAATGCTGCTAATCCCCAAAATCCAGTATTGATCCCACAATCCAAAAATAAACAGGACAAAAAAGTCTGGGTTAACTGGCCGGGAAAAACTAAAAATCTACCTACCTATGCTTTTGTGGATGTCGTAGAATGTAGAATTCCTCCAGATGCTCTGACTAATAAGTTAGTTTTAGTGGGCATAGTTGCTACTGGTTTAGACCCGATATCTTCACCTCTCGATAAGACTACGGCTGGGGTTTATTTATATGCAGCGTTGGTTGACAATTTGCTCAATCAACGCTTGCTGCAGCGGCTGCCGATACTCCTAGAAATTTTGTTATTGTTGGGGATTGGCCCCCTTACCGCTTTGGTTCTGGGCAACCGAGGTGTTAAAGAGAGAATTGCGATCGCTCTCGGTTTGCCTATAATTTGGATTGGGGCTGGTGCATTGTTATTTGGCTTCTTTTTTTGGTGGGTTCCGATTGCCGCACCTATCGGCACCCTCATTTTATCGGGCACTGCTTTGCAACTGCGGGAACAGTACGAAAAGCAGCAGTTGATGAGGTTATTTGAAAAGCACGTCGCTCCGGAGACAGCTCAGCTTATTTGGGAACGCAAAGCGGAGATATTTGAACAGGGAGAACTCGAACCTCAAGAACTTACAGCAACGGTGCTGTTTATGGATATTCGTAGTTTTACTTCCATTTCAGAAAAAATGCCGCCGCGAGATTTACTCACCTGGTTGAACAATTATTTGGAAGCGATGACTAACTGTATTATGGATCACGGCGGCGTTGTAGATAAATACATCGGTGATGCAATTATGGCCGTTTTTGGAGTGCCTTTTTGTCATACCGAATATCGAGAAATTCAACAAGATGCTTTGAATGCAGTTGCGGCTTGTATTGCGATGCACGAACGGCTGCACCAACTTAATCAGCAGCTTAGAAGTGAACACAAACCTTTAATTAAGTTTGGCATCGGTTTGCATACCGGACAGTTAGTTGCTGGTAGCGTGGGCGGTTCCCGGCGTTTGAATTATTCTGTGATTGGCGATGCTGTCAACGTTGCTGCTAGATTGGAGGCGATGAATAAGGAAATTGTTTCTGACAGTCCTTTTAATTTGTTGGTGACGGCGAGGACTTTTGCTTATGTGCGCGATCGCTACGAAGGCCAAAAAGTAGGCTCGATTCAATTGCGAGGCAAAAAAGAAGAGACTGTGGTTTATGCTATTTTGGGCGAAAAGCATTAGTTATCGGGCATGGGGCATGGGGCATTAGTTGTGATATTATGTCCCATTAATTAGGCCCAATTACTTCATACTGGGGAATTAAAATATTGGTTGTAGATACTGTCTTGACCTGTCAAGGGGTAGCAGTCAAATAATTGGGGTCGAAAGGCTTTTGGGACTTTAAAATC
>NZ_JAUBTR010000022.1:41975-101844 GCF_036705045.1 Microcoleus sp. BR0-C5 | reverse complement strand
GTAGGCACAGATATTTTTCCTACAGTGAAGGTATGAAAATCCTTAGTCATCAAAGCCAGAACTGCGGAATGTGGGTTAGAGATTCAGCAAGCAGAAATCATTAGAGCAGAAAAACTTCAACAAGTTCCCTTTTTTGAGGCTGAGTGGGAAATGTTTATGACTGAGATTGAGAATAAAGATTACTATGACAACTCTCTCCAGCTACTCAAACAAAGTAATGTTGCTGAATTTTGGATAAAATACCGCGAATTAGATTTTTGGCAACTCCTAAAGCTTTTTCAGTAAAGCTGCACATTCACCATTTAATCTATCCTCTCCATCACAATACAGTCAACAATTTCGTATCCCCAATTATAATGTTTATTTGCCATTTGCTTTGCCATATCATATTCACCTAAATAACAAAGTTCAGCTAACTTTTGATATCCCTCCTCTTTCTCTTGCTGCAATCTTTCCCGGCGCAGCTTTTTTCTTTGTGCTTCTGAGAGAGAAGGTCTTTCTAAACCAAATACATCTATTTCGCTAATTCGTTGCATGGTTGCCTCCTAAAAAGGAATTGATTCTACGATCTCACCGTCAACTATTTCGTAGCCCCATTCTGGATGTTCGGTGATTTGTTTTTCAACTATACTCCGACCCATCGGAGTTTTGCAAGCTTTCTGCAAAGATTCAATACTGGGAGCTTCAACAACTGAATCTGACTCTTTTTCCTCACTTTCCTGTTGTTCTAAAGTTCTGGGGGAAAGGGTGTTAACAGTCGATGGTGTGAGGGAAATTTGAGGTGCGACAGCTTCCAGTTTCTTCATGACACTTTCTTTTGTAAATTGAGGTTTTTCTGTAAAGGAAGGTGGCAGATAGGGTGTCTGCACTCCTAGATTTTTGGCTTTGAGTGCATCATCAGCAAGGCGATCGCACTTTCGCAAAAATCCCTCCCACAAATCTTTGCCCAAAACCGGGTTTCTCAAGTCAGCACGGGCTTTAGATACTGCTGCTTCTAGCGGTTCTCCTTTGTGGACGTAATACTGAATTCGCTCCTCTTCAAAAGCAGGATAAGGCACTTCTGGCTCGATTTCCCAATCCCGCTGGACTTTCTGACTTTCTCCTAACGGAATTCCGGCGATAAATTCCTCCCAAAAAGCCGAGGTTAAGCCTTTTGTCATCCTGTCAATAATGTTAAATGCCCATCCCGAAGGATTGCCAAATCCTAAATTACGTTCTTTAGCATATGCTTCTAAGGCTCGCTGAAAGTTGTGCAGTTCTTCTTGGGAATTCCAAGGGCCGCTAAATCGGTAATTAGGGGTGACAGCAACGGCTATTTGCTGGCGGGGTTGCCCAAAATATTTGTCGGTTTTAACTGCATGATTTGGGGGTGATGTTTCGGGGATTATTTCTACAGGGTGATTGTTGTTTTCCCTGGTGGTCTGTGGTATAATTCCGGCAGGATTGGATGTCCAAAAGTGATTGAGTTTTTCCTCGAAAGCGTCAATGTCCGCCCAGAGTTCTAGGGTGTCCGTGTTGGGATTTGTTAATTTTTCTTTGAGGAGCGATCGCACTTGGAGTTGCTGTATCGCTAATTCCTGTTCTTCCTGATTTAAACCAGTGGCTTTTTCTATTTCTGCGCTGTTAGTTTTCACCCATTCGCCGGAGTAGGAATGTTGTGCTTGCCATTGCAATAATTGGCACAGAAAAATACTGGCTGTGACTCCGCCGGTGATTTTGGCTAGTTTGGGATAGTAGATGGCGGGGTTTCCTAGATTTCCTAAAAATATTCCTATTTTCATTTTTTATATTCCTAATTCCCTTGAATAGTTGGGTGCTCTTCGGCGCACCTTACCTCGACTAAACTAGCATTGAGAAACTTAATATTTTCTTTAAACTCCTGTCTATTCCTGACTGAATGGAGTTTCTAGAGTAAAAACGGGGATCGCTTATTCGATCGCCTGATTGACAGGACTGACTTAAACGTAATAATAAATTATTTACTGTACAGATCCTGCCAAAATGAATCCAGAACGCCAAGAAGCTTATTTGAACTTAATCGAGCGAGTGCTTACCTGTCCCAACGGCCAAGAACCAGAAGTTTTGAGTTCCTGTTCCCATTTAATTGATGCGGGATTTGTGCAAATGCTAATCCAGATATCGGCTTCAATGGCCCGCGCAGGTGACGAAGATACTGCTAATTTTTTAGTGCAACTTGCTCGTTTGCTGGGGAAATCTTTGGGTTTGTCGCCGGATTTGGTGCCGACTGCGTACAGTAGTGCACAGGGGTAGAGAAAAAGTGCGTTAGCGAAGCCCTCGAAGAGGATCGCCTCGTTGTATCATGTTTTGAGAAATGAGGGCGATTCCCTACCCTTCGGGATAGCTTTGCTTCACCTAATTTTTAAATGCAGCTATAGCTTTACAGCTTATATTCGAGAGGCTCGCAAAACTCATTCACCCCAGTTTTAAATACATAAATAATCACCGAAGTCACCAAAATCTCCGGGCAAATTTTTGCTGCAACTAAATCTCTAAATGCTGCATTCAATTGTCCGTTTGTCAACTCTTCTTTAACCTCTGATTTGCAGATAGCAACGCGGCATCTTTTGGCCAATCCGTCTAACCAATTTTCCGAGATATTCGGTTCTTGTCCGGCTTGAATTGCTAGAGATATCGCTGCATCTTCGATATTACCTTCGCAATCTTCGATGGCGTCTAGGGCTTTTAGGGCTTCGGGATATTCGGCTAATTGTGAGCGAAATTGGGCAATTTGTTGTGAGGTAATAATCACCATATTATTTTCCTGTGTTCTCTGCTGGCGGGATAAGTTTAGCAATTAAAGTTGGTATTATAGCATTTTTTTGATTGAGGTGGGAATTGGGCGATCGAACTTAATTACATTTTCAACTAATATTTTGCACTTCGCAATAGTCGGGCTGGGGCTTAAGCCCTGGTATTAAAGCTTAAGTCCGGGCTATGAGGAGTGATGTTAAAATTGACAAAAGGCGGCGCTAAAATAGGTTTGCAGGGCTCATATTTCTAAGGAGTTAGGAAAAATGACAACCATTATTTTAAACTTAGATACTGTCGAACTAACAGACGAACAGTTTTACCGTTTGTGCCAGATGAATCGAGATTGGCAATTTGAACGGACTGCTAAAGGGGAAATCATTATTATGTCACCAGTAGGCGGAGTCAGCGGCAATCGAGAAGCCGATTTAATTGGCTTAGTTTGGATGTGGAATCAACGAACGCAGCTAGGGAGAGTGTTTAGTTCTTCAACTATTTTTCGGTTGCCTAATAATGGAGACAGATCCCCTGATGCGGCTTGGGTTAGCTTGGAAAGATGGTCTGCTTTAACGGATGAACAAAGGGAGAAATTTCCGCCAATCTGTCCTGATTTTGTCATTGAATTGCGATCGCCCCCAGACCCGCTGCGGCCGCTTCAGGAGAAAATGCAGGAGTATCTGAATAGCGGCTTGCGTTTGGGTTGGCTAATTAATCCTCAAGACGAACAAGTAGAAATTTATCGCCATTCTCGCGAAGTAGAGATTGTACAATTTCCTGTAAGTTTATCGGGAGAAGATGTCTTGCCCGGATTTGTTCTTAATTTGCCGATGATTTGATATTGCATCAAATTTTTCCTGTTTCCAACTGTATTTTCTTCGGACAAATATCATCATCGTACCAACCAGTCAAAGCCACCGCCAAAGCATCCGCCGCATCGTCCGGTTTCGGAATATAACCCAACTCCAACTCCCGCGCCACCGCCTCTTGCACTTCAGACTTATCTGCATTACCGCGGCCTGTCAAAGCTTGCTTAATTTGAGCCGGCGTAAACTCGAACAGCGGCACTCCACACTGCGCCAATACTAGCGTCAAAACGCCCCGCGCTTGCGCTACAAGTATGGTATTTCCCATCTTGTAAAAGAACAGTTTTTCGGCAATTGCTATATCAGGTTTAATCTGTTCAATTACCTCGTGCAAATCGTCGTAAATTGTTTTCAACCGCTGTCCCATTTCCTGTTTTGGCGTGGTTTGTATGACGCCGCAATCAATCATGGAAACAAAGTTTTCATCTTGCTTGCCGGGGACAATTTGACAGCAAATTGCCCCATAGCCGAGATTTGCTAAGCCGGGATCTAATCCTAAAATTCGTTTTTCCATTGCCAGAATTAGTAATTGGAAATGGGGAAGGAGGCATTAAAAATGTGGGAAATGTTTCCTCACCACCCATTACCAATTACCAATTATTAATTACCCCTCAGTTGTTTCTAGCCCGAATACTCGATCGAACACTTTAGTCACTTTATACCCCGAATCTATTGATTCTAGCGGGTCTTTCCGCAACCGGTGCCGCAAACACAGAGTCATAACCCGGCGAATATCGTCCACAGTCACCTCTGTGCGGCATTCCAAAGCCGTGAAAGCTTTCGCAGCCCGATTCGTCACCAAATCGCCCCGCAGCCCGTCTACGTCCAATTCAGCGCAAACTTGGGAGATTTTTACTCGCAACTCTCGATCGATAGTTACCGATTTTAACCTTTCCTGAGCTTCTACCAACTTTTGCTGCATTTCATCTTGTTCGCGCTGGTATTTCGCGAGAAACTCCGGCGGATTTTGGTCAAAACTCGATCGCTGTTCGACAATTTCCACTCTTAAATTCGGGTCTTTTACAGTCCGAATTTCTGCGTGCATCCCGAATCTGTCGAGCAACTGCGGCCGCAATTCTCCTTCTTCTGGATTCCCGGAACCAATTAAAATAAACTTAGCCGGGTGGCGGATCGAAATGCCTTCTCTTTCCACAGTATTCCAACCGCTGGCGGCGGAGTCGAGCAAAACATCGACTAAATGATCGTCGAGCAAATTGACTTCATCAACGTACAGAATGCCACGGTTAGCTTTAGCTAAAAGACCGGGTTCAAAAGCTTTAACTCCTTCCGACAAAGCTTTCTCGATGTCGATCGTACCGCAAACTCGGTCTTCGGTAGCGCCCAAAGGTAAATCTACCATTTGGACTTTCTTGCGGGCGATTTTAATGTCAGTTTGAGATAAAGTGCGATCGCGCACCTCATCGCTCATCAAATCAGGATCAGTGGGATGACTGTTAAAAGGATCGTCAGCCACCACCTCAATTTCCGGCAGCAAATCAGTGAGGGCGCGGATTGTGGTAGATTTACCAGTACCTCGATCGCCCATAATCATCACCCCGCCAATTTTGGGATCGATGACATTCAACAGCAGCGCCAGTTTCATCTCCTCCTGGCCAACAATTGCAGTGAAGGGAAAAACAGCGCGGCGGGCTGCGGGAGCGGTAACGGTTGGTAGAGCGCCCGCATTTAGGGTATTGCTGACTTCGGCAGTAGGACTCACAGGATAACTCAAAATATAATAATTGCTTGTTTATTGTAGGGGATAAGGGATTGTCTGGGGCGATCATAGTTGTAGGATGCCCACAAAGCACTGAGCCCCTTCAACAGGATAACGAGTACGAGTGTTTATTTTAAAAAAGTTTTAATCAACTTGGCACATCCGGCACTGTCCAGCAATTTTTATGGACGATCGCACTCCCCAGAGCGATCGGCGCGATGGGACAATATTGATGATATCCCGTCAAATTATCCCAACCATGAATAATTGGCCGAAATTCCTCCCCGATCCTACATCGTGCGCCAGAGGGTTTGCCTTAAGCATTAGCTTTTGGCTGATTGTTTCTTTACTGTGGCCCAATGCTTACTACTATTCCTACGGATTTAGCAGGATGTACTGGTACACCATCAGAAACTCTGACTGGGAATCCCCGATGGTACTTGCTTGGTTGTGCCAAATCTGGTTATTTGCTTTCTATCACTGGGGGTTAACCAAGTTTGCAGAGTGGGTGGAAATTCGCCGACACAATCAGCAACCGCCGACTGTATCGGCTTGGCAGCACTGGAGGGAAGGTGTTATAGCATTTCTCACACTGCCAGCAGCAATCATGATGGGAATTCCGGCGACTGCCCTTTTTATTCTGCCGCTCAGAAGCTCTCCGGGCGCGCTGATTGCTTTAATTCTAGGAACTGCGATCGCATCTGCTTATCTGTATCACTTCCGCTTTGCAAAGCTGCTTAAAAATCTTCTTAAATTCTTATGGATTTTCTATGCAGAGCTTCTAAAGATACTTGAACTTTTGTTAGTTCCAATATTAACTGGTACTCCGTTTTTTCTGTTAACTGTTGCGACGGCCGAAATCGTGCCAATACAGCTACTGCCGCTGACAACCTTTCTGTTAGTTATTTGCGTACTGCTAAGCGGAATAGTGGGATATGCAGCTTTGCAGTATTGGTCAGCGCATCTAGTTAATTGGGCCGCGACGTGGTGGCCCGCTGACTCTCCTGGTTACGGCCGGATTCAAGCTCGCAAAGCTTGGAAACACAACAGGACAGCAACCAGCCAATCTTTTGTTCGGCACACAACCAGTTGGCACTTAGCGGCTAACGACACTACCAACCTAATTTACCTAAACCTCATAGCGATCGTACTCGGTGCGATCGGTTTTCTGCTGTTTGGAAAGTCTTCAGAATGGTCAGAAACACAAGAAGAGATTTTAGGATCTGCCGTGGCGCTAGTGTGGGTGGCGGTGTGGCATTTCTGGGGGTGGCCGCGCGAAGTAGAAATTGCTAGAGGTAAGCCGGAGGCTAAGAAAAAGCGATCGCCCAATTCTAACTCACCCCCTCCCAATCCGGTAGAACAAGAGCTAAATCAGCTCAAAACCACAACTGGAATGAATCGGATGAAGCCTGTGAGACGATCGACCCAGCCAACTCCTGAAGTTCCTCAATGGTACGTGTTTCGCAGCGGTGAAGCCAAAGGGCCCTATACCAAATTGCAATTATGGGAGATTGAGGACATCACAGCCCGAACCAAAGTGCGGCGCGGGGAAGCCGAGTGGCAGCGCGGCGGTGAAATTCCAGAATTAGCGTCGTACCTCACTCAAAAATAAGACAGTACACGTCACCGCACGTCGATCTGCGCCCAAGACGATCGCACTGCCCAGAAAGTAGCGCTATTGTTAGAAAAGGGATTTGTGTCAGCGAGACTCCCGGAGATTTTTATGAATATTACTTTGAGTCCTGAGCAAGTGAAATTGATCGAAGCGCAATTAGCACTGGGGCAGTTTAGCTCGCCGGAAGAGGTGATTACAAAAGCCCTCCAGACTTTGACTCAAACACGCCAGCATTATTGGAAGTGGGTGGAGGAAGTGCGCTCTTCGGTGGAGGAAGCGGAGGCGGAACTATCGCGGGGTGAGGGAATCCCCTTAGAGACTGCCATCGAGCAATTGCAGGAAAAGTTTCGCAAGGCGCGAGAGGTTCAGGGATGAGCCGATGCTTTGTCTCTCCAACTGCAAGCCGAGACTTGAATGCCATTGGTGATTATTTTGTGGCGCGCAATATTGAGGCTGGGGAGCGGTTGCTTCGGGAGTTTGTCAAAAAGTGTGACAACTTAGTCAAATTTCCGAATATGGGGCGCAATTACGATCGCATTAAGTCGGGACTCCGGGGAGTACCGCTGGATGGCTATATTATCTTTTATCGGGTGGTTGAGAATGGGATCGCAATTTTGCGGGTTGTGAGCGGTTTCCAAGACTTGGAAGCAATGTTTCCCGATGAAAACTGAGCGTTCGGGGTTCCTGTACATCCGCCAAATCCTGATAGTTCAAGTTTCCTAAAAAAAAGCCCTCAACTTTGTGAGGGCTTTGCGATGCCAGGAACGAGACTTGAACTCGTGACACGTGGATTTTCAGTCCACTGCTCTACCAACTGAGCTATCCCGGCTTGTTTTTTCGCGCTTTACTATCTTAGCAGACACATACAAAATTTAGCAAGCACTTTTCTCAATTAATTTTTCGATCGCCCGGAACCGCCCACCTGTAAGCTAAAAGCTGCAACCTAAAATCCAAGAATCGCAATGGCACAGCAACATCGGGACAGCGGAAGTAAGAGTCTGCTTGTCTTGGGCATAATTTGGCTGCTGGGGGCAATTAGCGATCGCCTCTGGTTTGCCCTCGATCGATCTGTCCCGGCGTGGGATCAAGCAGACTACCTGACTAGCACCCTGAAATACTTGCAGGCGTTGCAGCATCCTCAGTGGTTTTCCGGCGAGTGGTGGACAAACTTCTGGCTGCTTTCGACGAAAATTCCGCCCTTGGCATACATCTTAACGGTTCCGTTTCTTCAGGTTTTCGGTACTGGGGGCGATCGGGCAACCCTCGTTCATCTATTATTTAGTGCAATTCTCCTCGCCTCAGTTTACAGTCTGGGCGTCCAACTATTTAACCGGCAAGTCGGTTTGTGGGCCGCTGCAATTTGCGTTTTGTTACCGGGGCTTTATCGGTTCCGCTTGCAATTTTTGCTCGACTATCCCCTCACTGCTGGGATTACTTTTGCTTTCTATTGTTTGACAATGTGGAAGGCTTCTGAAGGAAGAAGGAAGAAGGAAGAAGGAAGAAGGAAGAAGGAAGAAGGAAGAAGGAAGAAGGAAGAAGGAAGAGAAATCAAGGAAGATTTTCCCCATTCTCCGGATCTCCCCCTCTCCCCCTCCCCCAATCTCCCCCTCTCCCCCTCCCACACTCCCCCACTTTCCCCGTCGTCTTTCTTTTGGGCGATCGCCTTTGGAATTTCTCTCGGTTTATCAATATTAGTTAAACACACTACCGTATTATTTCTATTTACCCCGATAGTGTGGTTGGCTGTGGGTGCTGTGCGACAAAAAGCTTGGGGAAGATTAGGTCAATTAACTGGTGCTCTGTTGCTGTCGGTGGCGGTGTTTGGGCCTTGGGCGAAAACTAATTGGCTGTTAATTTTGACCGGGGGAAAACGGGCAACGCTCGATTCTGCGATCGCCGAAGGAGATCCGGGCCTCAATACGATCGACGCTTGGATTTACTACGGTCAACACTTACCCGAACACGTTTCTTGGCCTCTGTTACTTGTTCCCTTAGTAGGATTGATACTTTATTGGCGTCGCAGGCAAAATAGTTCGTCAATTTTTTATCTCAACTCCTGTCGCTGGCTGGCTGTTTTCTGGGGAGGAGCTTATTTAATTAATTCTCTAAATATCAACAAAGATGATCGATATGTGATACCTTATTTGCCAGTTTTATCTATTTTCTTAGCATATTGTTTAACGCTTTGGCCTTCTCGATGGGGGCGACAAATTCGCTGGGGTACAATTGGCTTGGCAATTCTGGCGATGCTGTTTCATATCTGGCCGCTGGGAGGTGCTTTTGGACATAGCTTAGTCCAAATTATCAGTCCCGGCAATTCTAGCTATCCTTACTTGGGGAAAGAGTGGCCGCACCCAGAGGTAATTGCCGAAATTATTGATAGGGAACCTTATTTGCAATCTACTTTAGGCGTGTTACCTTCTACGCCGGAAATTAACCAGCATAATTTGAATTTTTACGGTGCTTTGGCTAATTTTCAGGTTTACGGGCGGCAGGTGGGAACGAATTTAAAAGACGTGCCGCAAGATGTGCGATCGCTCTCTTGGTTCGTAACTAAAAGTGGCCCGCAAGGATCGATTCGCGAAGGGATTAAAAAGGCTCAAAATGCAGCGGTTGCTGCGATTGAAAAAGGTGATAAATTTGAGTTAGACAAAACTTGGGTTTTGCCAGATTATACTAATTTAAATCTTTATCACAAGCGGGTGCAGCCTGTTGAAATACAGCCCTTGAATGAAGGGCGATCGCAAGTACAATTAGAGCGAGTTACTGTCGCTGCAAAAGCAGTTCCCGGAGTCGCGCTGCCGGTTACTTATACTTGGTCTGGGCCTTGGCAGCAGTTGCAGTCGGGTTTAGTGTTGGTAACGTGGCAAAATCAGCAGTCTGGCGATATTCCACCGGGACAGACTTTCAGGATTTTACACGATCGCGCGATCGCCCAGGGGACTTTGCATCCGGGGATGCTGGAAGCGGATAAATTTGCTGTGGGGTTTCGAGTTGTCGATCGCACGGCGATGCTTCCTCCTGCTAATATTGCACCGGGAAATTACAATCTGCAAGCTACTTATCTAAATCGGAAAACCGGGGAAACTTATCCGATTAATGTGCCGGCAATTAGTGTTAAAATCGAGGCAGAGCCTCTGGATATGCGTTCCCAGGCAGAGCCTGGGAACGAGGATAAAGACCCTGGGAACGAGGATAATACAGATAAGCCCGAGTTAGATTTGGTAACTCAATTGCGGGCGATGGCGGTTAATTTACCCAAAGGATTGCCCGGTTTAGAACCTGTGTTCGAGCAGATTGGGCGCATCAATCAGTACGATCCAATTCAAGATTATACCGTGCAAGCGGAACAAGCGTTAGAATATCGGTTGCAGCAGGAACCAAATAATCTAGAATTGGCTTATGCTTTGGCCTTTTCTCGGGTATTGCAGCAGAATGTCAAAAGTGCGATCGCAGCCTTAGAAAAAGTCACTCAACTCGACTCAAGAAACCCTTACGCTTACGCCTATCTCGCTTTCGTACACCTGTACGGCTGGCATCCCAAAGCCGCTGAAACAGCCTTAAAACCTGCTCTCGCTCTCAACTCCAATCTACCGGAAATTAGAATTTTAAACGGTGTAGCGCAACTAATGCAAGGTAATCTCATTCAAGCATGGCAAGATTTGCAATACTTAAAAAAACTAAAAATTTAACAATCCCTTTTAGTGTGGCACGGGCGTCCCGCCTGTGCTTCTAAATCTGTAACGCCTGTGCTTATAAATCTGTAAAAAACAGAAAACCAATGAACCAACCAAGAATTGTCTCTCTAATTCCCAGTGCCACCGAAATTGTAGCACTTTTAGGATTAACCGATGCAATTGTGGGCCGTTCCCACGAATGCGACTATCCCCCAGAAATCCAAAATTTACCTGTTTGCACTCAGCCTAAATTTAATCCCGAAGGAACTAGCAGCGAAATTCACAACCGCGTGACAGAATTGTTGCAAAATGCGCTGAGTGTGTATAAAGTAGAAATAGATACTTTGGAAAAATTGCAGCCGACTCACATTATTACTCAAGCTCAATGTGAAGTCTGCGCTTGTTCTCTAACAGAGGTTGAACAAGCGGTAAGCACGCTGGTAAATAGCAAGCCGGAAATTATTTCTTTGCAGCCGAATCTGCTAGCAGAAATCTGGACGGATATTCAGCGAGTTGCTGATGCTTTGGGCGTAAATGGCAAAAGTGCGATCGACCTTTTGCAATCCCGCATCGATGCTATTACCTCGAAAACCAAAACATTAACCGTTAAACCCAAAGTAGCTTGCATCGAGTGGATTGAACCTTTGATGGCTGCAGGTAACTGGATTCCCGAATTAGTCGCAATGGCGGGAGGCAATTCGCTGTTTGGAATTGTCGGGGAGCATTCCCCTTGGTTAAAATGGGAATCTTTAGTAGAAGCTAATCCCGATGTAATTATTTTTATGCCTTGCGGCTTTGATTTAAGCCGAACTCACAGCGAAGCAATGCAGATAACTAACAACCCAGAATGGCCTAATTTGCCAGCAGTAAAAACGGGGAAAGTTTACATAACTGACGGCAATTCTTACTTTAATCGGCCGGGGCCGAGATTGGTTGATTCGTTAGAAATTTTAGCAGAAATTCTCCATCCCGAAATCTTCGATTTTGGCCATCGAGGTAAGGGTTGGCAGCTATTTTTGTAAGTACCTGCGGCTAGCTAAAGCTTGATACAGCATATTCCATGTATATGTAGTACACACAATCTTGTAGTAAGTAAGGTGCGTCGCCACCCGTCAATCTGCAAGTTCTATTTAAAAGGTCGAAGCGACGCACCCTACATATTAAAATCACACAACATAAATATAGCGGCTACTGTACTTCATCAACCACCGAATATGCTGTATATATTAATTCGGAATTGCCTGCCATACAAATAAGGACACAACATTGTTGTGTCCTTACTTCGCTTTCATTTAACCGAATCTAACATCAATTGATGCAAAAACTGCTATTTTTACATCCCATCGGGTGGCATCAAAACCTTGTCAATTACGTGAATAACGCCGTTGCTAGCTTTGATATCAGCTTTCACAACATTAGCGCCGCTGACAGTAACTTTGCCTGTGCTAACTGCCACCTTCAGCGAACTTCCTTCGACACTTTTTACATCGCCGGATTTTAGGCTAGTAGATAAAACTGAACCAGGAACAACGTGGTAAGTTAAAATCTTAGTAAGTTTGGCTTTGTTTTCCGGTTTGAGCAAATCCTCCACAGTTCCTTTTGGCAAAGCAGCAAATGCCGCATCTGTCGGTGCAAAAACAGTGAAAGGGCCTTTTCCTTGTAAAGTTGTCACCAAACCGGCAGAGCCCAAAGCCTTTGTCAGCGTCTTGAATTGAGCGTCGCCAGATGCAATAGCGACAATATCCTTAGCCTGAGCCATTGGTGCCGGTGAAGCAGCGGTTTTCACTTTTCCTGCAACTTGTGAAGTTTGAGTTGCATTAGCAACATTGGTGTTGGAGGTGATGTGAGCCCAAGCCGGGAAACCAATCAACGCGCTAGCGCCGATTATTCCTGCGAAACCTGTGAGTTGTTTCATCCAGCTAGGTAAATTTTGATTTTTCATTGCGCTTGCATTTCCTTATGAGATAAAACAGTGAACATGAAATGTTATATTAGCCAAATCTCGACAAAAGGCAAGGTTGCCAGAGGCTAAAATAGCAAGAAAATTCTCTTGCATCCCCGATCGACCAAAACTTCCTTAATATAACGCAACCTAAGAAATCTGGCATTAACCGCTAAATCTGTAACTCAAAACCTCAATCACCGAACCAGTTTGGGGTAAGTCACCAGCTTTGATCGAAATCGTGTCATTATTCAATCGGCGCACCGGCGTACCATCCATCAGCGCCAAGAATTCATCTAGTGGCACCAAATCGCACGCAGCAGCATCGGCGGCTTGGGTTTTGAAATGTGTCGGAATCACCATCTTCGGTTTGAGAAGTTGCAAAGTTTGCTTCGCTTCCGCCGGAGTGTAAGCTTTGGGCCCGCCACCCACGGGAATCAGCACTACATCGGGCCGCCCGATCAAGATTTGTTCTTCAATGCCGATCGGGCCAGCAACTCCGCCCAAGTGTAAAATCTTAACGCCCGCTTGCTGCCACAGCCAAGCCACATTGACCCCAAATCGCCTTCCTCCCTCACGGTCTTTTTCCGTCCGAATCCCTTGAATCCGCAGCCCGTTAGACCTGTAAGACCCCGGCTCGTACAAAAGGCCGGGATTGCCCGCAAATCCGTCGATCGCCCCTTCATCGAGCAACCGACTGCTAATCAGAATCAAATCAGTTGGCACTTTAGGAGAGCGATAGCCTGCCGTACAGCCCAGGGGGCGAAAAGGATTCACCAGCACCCTCGCACCGCCTCCGGCGAACAAGAAGCAAGTGTGGCCCAACCACTGAATCGACAAAGAATCAGCAGTTTGAGCTTGATAGCTTTCCCATCCAGATGGTAAACCAGTTGCTAAAGCTGCTAGCAAACCCGTCTGTGCGTAACGTATTAATTGTCGCCGTTTCATCTTGTGGTTGCGGTTATCGGGTGTTGGTCGTTTGTTGTTATATCACAAAACACCGTCAGTCGATTTTAGATTTTAGATTTTAGATTTACTTGCAGCATTGAATCTCGAATCTCGAACAGGAATCTAAAATTTGGGGTTCACCACGACAGGAGTGGGGGGCTTGTATCCTTTTTGGGGCGGTTCAGGTGCGAAAATGTGTACCCTACTCTCACCGTAAGGTACTATAAGAGCGAACCCTACAAATTCATAGAAATTCAACTAAAGTCTTTCTAAGAAATTTCGCAATAATTGCTTTCCCGAAGTCGTCAAAATACTTTCCGGGTGAAACTGTACACCTTCAATGTGCGGATATTCCCGGTGCCGCACACCCATAATAGTTCCGTCTTCAACCCAAGCGGTAATTTCCAAAACTTCTGGACAACTCTGCTTTTCAATTACCAAACTGTGATAGCGAGTTGCAATCATCGGCGATTCCACGCCCTTAAAAACTCCGACTCCTGCGTGTTCTACCTGAGAAGTTTTGCCGTGCATCAACACGGGTGCAGAAACAATTTTGCCACCAAATACTTGACCGATACTTTGATGTCCCAGGCACACGCCTAAAATTGGTAGAGTCGGCCCCAATTCTTTGATTAATTCCAGAGAAATTCCCGCATCTTCCGGCCGTCCAGGCCCGGGAGAAATCACTACTGCTGCCGGCTGCAATCGGAGAATTTCTGCTAAGGAAATTTGGTCGTTGCGGTAGACTTGCACTTCGCTGGCTACGGGCAATTCAGCACCCAGTTCTCCTAGATACTGTACCAAATTGTATGTAAAACTGTCGTAGTTATCGATGACTATAATCACGGGTTAAGTGGGATTTTAGGTTTTAGATTTTAGATTTTAGATTGACTCGCTGCCTGAAAGCAAGGGTTTGAAAATTTTAGATAGATGCCGAAGATAAAAATAGCTGCAATATGTACGAATAAAACTAAAAACCTGAAATGGGTAATCTAAAACCTAAAATTTGGCTTCCCCCATAAGTTACTAACGGGCGATCGCAATTTGAACTACTGCCCACAAAGGAGGCAGAAGAAGTGCCGCACCGACGATGATCGCAGCCATTGCCGATACCAGAACCGCTCCGGCACCGCAGTCTTTGGCAATTTTGGCTAGTTCGTGATAAGATTGCCCGACTGTCAAGTCTACCACCGATTCGATCGCCGTATTCAACAGTTCCATTGCTAAAACTATGCCAATGGTGACGCCGATCACAGATATTTCTACAGGTTGGAGTTGCAAAAATAGCCCGAGTCCGATCGCCAATGTTCCTATAACAGTGTGAATCCGAAAATTGCGCTGAGTTTCAAAAGCATAAGTCAGACCCCCCCAAGCGTATCTAAAACTCGTAGCTAAGCTAGATGCGATTTTCCAGGACAGATCTCGGTTGTATCTCAAGGGTGTGTTAGACTCGTGGACTGTTGGGCTGGAAGAGTCTTGAGGCATGGGCAGAAACTGTGCGATTCTTGATGAAATTGACGGTCGATTTAGTGTCATAAACTACCAACTTTAAGTTACAGAGATGAATGAAAGCTAGACTTTTCAAATTGACTTCATCTAGTCTAGGTAACTTTCCTAAGTTTTTACTAAAGTATTGGTTTGATTTCAGAAAGTTATGTTGGGCTTGACATGATTTGTTAAGTAACCATCAACATCAGTTATGCTGTTTGGATCGTAAGACCGATCGCCTGCAGCAATGTTTCTTGTTGATCGAGCATTTGAGTCAGACTTTCTTCATCCGGGTGATCCCAGCCCAAAAGATGCAGAAAACCGTGGGCTGCCAGCCAAGCTAGTTCGGTCTTCAGGGGATGTCCTTGCTGCTGGGCTTGTCGGTTAGCTGTATCGATCGAGATGACGATATCACCCAAGTATAGGGGTTCCGATGACTGCATTTCCTCTAGCTGAGGACAGTCTACCTCTAAAGCTGCGAAAGCTAGTACATCGGTCGATCGATCTAGCTGGCGGTACTGGAGGTTGAGGGCTTGCATCTCCGTATCGGCGGTTAAACGCAGACTGACTTCGTAGCCTGGGGCCACTGGCACATCCGCCGCCTGGTTTTCCAGCCAAACGCTAAACCAATTTTCCCAGGTTTCGGCTGCAATCTCCCCGCTGGCTGCACTCTCAGGGAGGTTGGAAGCGTCGGCTGACTGCAGGGCGTGCCCGTAACAGTCTTCGACGTTCACCTCAATTAACATTTTTTTGCTCTCCTGTCAAGGGATATATTCAATTTTTTTACAAATTCCAATGGCGCGATCGAACGGCAGGGGATTTTGCTGTTGCTGGCAAGATACAGTAATCTGTTAGAGATTGCAACAGGCAGGCAGAACAATCAGCTTAACTCCCGATTAAGAAAGATCAAAAACATCAGCAGAAATTAGAGGCTGATTGTTTGAATCCCCAATTAAGAATTGAAATAGCGATCGAGAAAAGCCAAACCCACGAGTACGCCTAAAAGTCCGGCCGCTGTCAAGGCAAAATGAAACAGAGAAGTCGCCCGCTTGCGAACCATGTTCCGCATCGCCAGCTTGACATAACTCGGTGGAGGTGCAGTGTTTGTCGGTGCTGTCGGGGTTTCGGCGGACTCTTCTGAGGCGGGAATTGCTGAGGGAGGTTGACTCATAACGGTTAGTTTAGAAGGTTAAGAGAGGGACTGTTGAGGACAGGCTCGTCCCGATATTAACAAATATGTAACGTTTTGTGTAGGCTTTTTTAGCTTTTCGATCGCCCTGGGCCCATTCAAGGGGGATTATACCAACAGATTAATGTGCGATCGCCCTGATTATCAATTCGATATTTTCTTTTCATCTTCAGATACACAGGGATAAATTAAATTCCCGATCCGTGTTCCTGTGCGCTTTAACAAAAATTTTTAAATTGTCAAGTCGCACAATCAAGCGACACTCATTTGAGTTAACTCAAATGAGTGTCACCAGAAAAAGCGACTGTTAACCAACCGCGACGGGCAGTTATTCATAGATATAGCCACGGAAAAACAGAAACAAAATTTTTCGGCTAAATAACCCAAGCTAAAAGTTAAATTACTCGGACACAAACATGGAAGTTTCCACCTTTGAAATCCTCACCGCACCGATCGCACCTGTGATGGGCATCCCTCCACAACTCATCCCAGTGGCTCGTCGAATCGTTCAGGGATACTTTCTCACCATCTCCAATCTCGAAGCGATCGACTTGCGATATCGGATTGAGTTTACCATCAGCTTACCCGTGCCGGCAGATCCTAATAAAATCTTGCTCAACAACGCTTTCTTAGTTGTTGACGTTGAAGGCACTAACATCGAGGTGCCTCTGACTCAGCAGCCAGGGAAACCGAAGGTATATCGCGCATTTTTCACAATACCCGCTCACAAAACTGCATCTGTTCAATTGTTGCCCATTTTGCCAAAAACTCTGACTCCAGGTTTGTTGGAAGTGCGCGGCTATGTCTCGCTATTTGTGCCAGCGCGTTCCATCTTTCCAAAGCCTCAACCCCAAAGCAAGAAACCAGTCAAGGTGTTATTGAATCCCGAAATTCGCGGTACTTTCTTGCCAAACGATTTCCCATCAGAAACTCGAACTTCACCGGACTTCGATCAAATTAATTACACTTTAGCGATCGCCAGTGGAAAAGGATTGAACGAGATTACGCCGGAACCAGGTAAACCAATTATCATCGATTTACCAATTGTTACCCCTATTTTGGAAGAGTTACGCAACGGTAATTTGGACTTGGCTACTTTGGAAGGAGACAATTCAGAAAAAGCTCAAATGCTAGTGCAACTGCTGGCCCAACTGGATGCCAATGATGTCAATTTGAAAGAGCTAAATACAGTGATGGATAAATTCGATATTCCTGTCAGAATGTCTCGCGGCTAGAACTGTTAAATGGTAAGTAACTGTAGGGTGGGCAATGCCCACCTTACGTTTAATTACCTTTGATTACGTTTAATTAAGCCTACTTATACACTCACTGAGCTTTATTCAAATGTCGAACTCATTTAAATTTCAGCCTGTTTCTTTTAGTTGGGTGGCTGTTCATCCGCAGCCAAAAGGTGTGGTTCAATTTATTGGTGGAACTTTTTTTGGTAGTTTACCAACTTTGTTTTATCGATATTTTTTACACCAGTTGTTTGAAGAAGGTTATACCGTAGTTGCTTTGCCGTTTAGATTTACTTTTCGTCACTGGCCCATCGCTATTGGGTTATTAAAAGAGCAGGAGATTCTGAGAACAGAACTGACCCAAATTGCTCAAAGATTAGGCTATGAAAGCGAAATTTATCAAGAACCATCGAGTTATTTTTGGGTGGGTCACAGTCTGGGATGCAAGTACATTGCTCTTTTAGAATTTTTAAGCGACGATCGGTATCCAAATATTGTGGAGAAATTCTGCGATCGCCCTGACTACGAACGGATTCAAAGGTTAATCGAAAATCTGGGCATCGACAGACCTTCAATTAAAGGCCAGCCGTCCTTATTAATTGCTCCTGATATCAGCAATACAGAGAGCGCTATTCCAGTGCGAGCGCTAGCAAAACTGTTAGACAAATTCCGCTTAGGAGTGCTACCAACCAGAGAACAAACTCAATGCTTTATTGCTAATAGTTCTCTGTTTAATTTGACTGCAATAATTTCTTTCGATCGAGATGATATTGCTGGTTCTACCAATGATATCAACAAAAGTCCAGAACAACAAAAAAACAGCGATGTACTTTGGCTCATACAACAGCTAAGTAATAGAAAATTGCCTTTAGTGAGCCAAGAAATAGAAGGCAAACATTTAGAGCCGATTGGCATCAAAATCGGTTATTATATTGTTGACCTCAATCCTTGGGATAAATTCATCAAACCTCTGAAAAGCCGATTCCTGGAATATTGGTCGGTTCATTTTTTGGATGCTTTGAAAAAGCGGTTAGGCCCTTAACTATCAGTTGTTATTTGCGATCGCCCTCTCAATCCTCTCTCCTCCAACAGAGAATCGGCCCAAACAGCATCAGTTTCGGACAGCGCAGGGACTAACTCAGCCGTATAATCGAGGGTAATGTCATAGGCGGCGCGATCGTACACTGTATTCAGCAACGCCTGTAAATCCACAATAGGCTCCACATCGCCTGCACCCAAAGGCAAAGGAAAACAGGGAATCGCATCTGGTATATTAAATAAGTATAAATCTGCAAAAGGTCTTTGATTGCCCCGACTCACCAAAATCCGATAATGGGCTGCAATATCATTGTCCAAAACCGAGAGAGGTTGCAAACCCCGCAATAAGTCAATCTCCACGAAATGAGTGCGACTTCCGAATATGTTATCCCGCTTTTCCTCATACATTTCGCGCCCTTTTCCCGGACGTTTATTAGCAGGTGAAAGCACCTCAATCACCGTCACAACTTCCTTAGTGGCCATATCTATCACCTCCAAATATCCTTCTCTCACCTCCTCAGACATCGCTAATCTGATTTTCAAAGGCGCGGTAGTTCGTGTAGCGACAGCCACATTCGATGTAGTTGAATTTCTGGGAATGGGATTGCGCTGGATAGAAACATCAGGAATCCCGACTAACAGAGATTGTTCCCCCTTAATTTCATAAATTCGCTTTTCAATCGCCACGCGATATTTTGGCACGAGTTGAGGAACCAAAGCATCTGCGATCGCCACTATCAACCTATTATGTACTTCTGGCCAAAAGTCAGGACTTTCTAAATAAGGATTCATCCCTGGAAACGGATTAGGCATTGATTTAACTCCTGTTGATTTACCTACTTAGGACTTATGCACGGGTGGCCAGAAACCGGGTTTTTGTCCAGAAGACGCGTTATAGCCCGCAAAAACCGCAAAAAACCCGGTTATGAAGGTTTTGATGCGTCCAGGACTACTACTTCTATTATCACCTTAACTCTCTTTCCCGAAGCAGAGAATCAGCCCAAGCTGCATCGGCTTCCGACAACGGGGGAACGGGTGCGGCCCTATAATCTATTCTAAAGTCATAGGCGGCGCGATCGTAAACCCCATTTAATAACCCTTGTAAATCTACAATTGGTTCCGCATCACCCGCGCGCAAATGCAAGGGAAACTGAGGAATCATATCGGGTAAATTGAAAAGGTACAAATCCGCCAAAGGCCTTTGATTTCCGCGACTCACTAAAATTCGATAACTTGCCTCAACATCGTTATCAAAAACTGGCAGAGGTTGGTAACTTCGCAGCAAGTCAATTTCAACCAGATGAGTGTGACTACCAAACACCTTTTCTCGCTTTGCTTCATACATTTCTCGCCCTTTTCCAGGGCGCTTATTTGTTGGAGAAAGCACTTCAATTACAGTCACTACCTTTTTAGTTTCAGTTTCGATGACCTGCAAATAACTTTCTTTTACTTCCACTGGCCAAGGTATTCTCACCTTCAAAGACTGGGTGGGATCAGCGGCAACGGCGACATTAGAAGTAGTCTCGGTTGTAGGAGCCAGTGAGCGTTGTATTGTGACATCGGGAATGCCAATAACTAAAGCATCTTCGCCGCTGACTTGATAAATTATTTGTTCGATATCTACTAAATATTTAGGCAGCAATTGCGGAGTTAACAAATCTGCGATCGCCACTATTAACCTATTGTGAACTGAACACCACAATTCAGGACTTTCTAAATAAGGATTCATCCCTGGAAACGGATTAGGCATTAATTTAACTCCTGTTAATTTACCTACTTCTATTATCCCCTTAACCCTCTCTCGCAACAGAGAATCGGCCCAAACAGCATCCGTTTCTGACAGCGGGGGCACTGCATCGGCTGTGTAATCAATTTCAAAATCATAACCGGCGCGATCGTATACTTGATTAATCAGCGCCTGTAAATCCAGAACAGGTTCTACATCTTCTGGACGCAAAGGCAAGGGAAATGCAGGAATTGTATCGGGAAGGTTAAATAAGTATAAATCTGCGATCGGGCGTTGATTGCTGCGGCTGACTAAAACGCGGCAGTCGCTTTTATGGGAATGTCCGAAAACTGGCAAAGGTTCCCCACCCCGCAACAAGTCTATTTCGACTAAATGGGTATTGCTATCAAATATTTTATTTCGCTTATTGTCATACTTTTCTCGACCTTCCCCCCGGCGTTTATTTGCAGGCGAAAGCACTTCAAGAACCGTGACAACTTCCTTGGTTGTCATATCGATTACTTCTAAATATCCTTCCCTAAATTCTTCCGACACTGGGATTCTCACTTTTAAAGGCTGCACAGTTCGGGAAGCGACGGCGACAGCATTAGATGCGATCGCACTTGTGGGACGGCGTTTCTGTTGGATAGAGACATCAGGAATCGCTACTAATAGAGAATTTTCACCTTTGATTTCGTAAATTCGCTTTTCAATAGCGACGCGGTATTTAGGGCGCAATTGCGGAGTTAACGACTCCTTAATCACACTAATCAGTAAATGATAGACTTCTGGCCAAAAATCAGGATGTTCTAAATAAGGATTCATCCCCGGAAATGGATTAGGCATGAGCGTACTTTCCGTTTACCACTACTATTTTAGCAGCTCACTTAAAAAAACGCAGACAATATCAAAATATCATCTGCGTTAATCCGCGTGCATCTGCGGTTAAAATTCCCTAGAAATCGCCGTAACTACTAATAGCCGCCTGCAACCTCCCAATCACTTCATCAACTGAAATCGCCCCCAACTCCCCAGAAGCCCGAGTCCGAATATTCAAACTATTCGCCTCAACTTCCTTCGCACCCACAACACCCATCACTGGAATTTTTTCCTTCTCAGCATTGCGAATCAACTTGCCCAAACGCTCGCTATCCTCATCAGCTTCAGCGCGAATATTTAGCGCCTTCATCTTCGCTGCCACTTCCTTTGCAAACGGCAAAAACTCCGCGCTGACAGGCAACAACCGCACCTGAATCGGCGCCAACCACAGCGGAAAATCGCCCGCATACTGCTCGATCAAAATCCCGATCAAGCGTTCCAAAGAACCGAAAGGAGCGCGGTGAATCATCACCGGACGCTTACGAATGCCGTCTTCAGCAACGTATTCCAAATCAAAACGTTCAGGCAAATTGTAATCTACCTGAACAGTTCCTAATTGCCATTCTCTATCCAAAACATCTTGGAAAATGAAATCGAGTTTCGGCCCGTAAAAAGCCGCCTCCCCAATTCCCTCAAAATAATTCATTCCCAAAGTTTCCACTGCGCGGCGGATTGCACCTTGAGCCTTTTCCCAAGCTTCATCGGAACCGATGTATTTATCAGATTCTGGATCGCGGAAACTGAGTCTAACTCGGAAATTTTTTAGCTGCAAACTCTTAAATACGGACAGCGTTAAATCCACCACATTTAAAAATTCTTGATCCAACTGTTCCGGCGTCACGAACAGGTGGGAATCATCCTGCGTAAAGCCGCGAACTCGCGTTAAACCTCCCAATTCACCGGACTGTTCGTAGCGGTAAACTGTGCCGAATTCTGCCAGTCGCATCGGCAGTTCTCGATAAGAACGCAGTTCGCTTTTGTAAATTTGAATGTGGAAGGGACAATTCATCGGTTTGAGTACAAAACCCTGCTGTGATTCTGTCACTTCCTCATCCTCCGCCATCAGCGGAAACATATCATCTTTGTAGTAAGGCCAGTGTCCAGAGATTTTGAATAAATCGACTTTGGCGATGTGCGGGGTAACAACTTGCTGATAGCCGCGTTTTACCTGTTCTTTTTTGAGGAAATCTTCAAGCAAACTTCTCAAAATAGTGCCTTTTGGTGTCCACAAAGGTAAGCCAGGCCCCACCGGATCGGCAAAAATAAACAAGCCTAATTCTTTGCCTAATTTGCGGTGATCGCGTCTTAGGGCTTCTTCTTTGCGGTGTTTGTATGCTGCTAATTGTTCGGGGGTTTCCCAAGCCGTGCCGTAAATGCGCTGTAATTGAGCTTTGGTTTCGTCGCCGCGCCAGTACGCGCCTGCTAGGCTTTCTAGTTCGATCGCCTTTGGATTCAACTCACTGGTATTATCCAAGTGAGGCCCAGCGCACAAATCCCACCATTCCTCGCCCAAATGGTAAAGAGTAATCGGTTCGATCAAACCTTCTAAAATTTCTAATTTGTAAGGTTCGTTAATCTCCTTAATTCTGCGTTCCGCTTCCTCGCGGCTGACTTCTTCCCGAATTACAGGCAATTTACGGTTGATGATTTTGATCATCTCTTTTTTAATGGCTTTTAAATCCTGTTCCGTAAAAGGTTCAGGAGTGTCAAAGTCATAATAGAAACCGTTTTCAATCCAAGGGCCAATGGTCACTTGCGCCTTGGGAAATAACTTCTGCACCGCCATCGCCATAACGTGGGAAGTGGTGTGGCGAATTTTTTTTAGTGGCTCCGACTCACTCGTGCGGGGCAACTCAATCTTAACGGACTCTTCTGGAGCGGACATGGATTCTGAGCTAGACATCGGCTGAATTAGCAATTAATTTAGTTGCAGTTGCTTCTATCTTACTCAGATTGGGACAGCAAGCGCCGACTTCCGGCAGGGGGACACTCCGGGAAATTAGGTCATTCTGGGCATGGGGCATTGGGCATGGGGCATTGGGCATAGTTTTTTTCTTCCTTCTTTCTTCTTCCTTTCATCCGTTACATCCGTTACATCCGAAGAAAGCGAATCCCTTGCCGAACTTCCTTCTGCTATCAGCTATTGCTAGCGAGTCTGAGCCGATATTGCACAATTTGGGGATTTCGACTCAAAAATCGCTGCTGGCACAGTTAAATTTATTCACACCCACCTGCTAATTGTTATTAAATTATTGAATTTTTGTTAAAAATATGTTACAATTTGTAAAGACTGTCTAAGACTATAATAGATAAATAACCCAATTTTGATCCATGCTTAATTCCAATTTGCCCGAACCAGAATTGCTCAAAGCGTTACTGGAACCGCTGTTAGAGGATTTCAATTACTGGTTCGCTCGATCGGCAAAACTCTTAGAAAGTGAGGAAATTCCCTTTCTCAGCGACGAAGATCAATCTGACTTGCTGGCGCGAGTCAAACAGGCTCAGCAAGAAGTAGGCGCGGCTACAGCTCTATTTCAAGCAACCGGAGGTCAAGTTGGGATTGAAACAGCAGCACTGATGCCGTGGCACAGACTGCTCGCCGAATGCTGGCAAGTATCGGCGCGCTTTCGCTCATTGCAATCAGCTCCCCCTGAAAAATAAGGAAGCGAGTTCAAGTTAAACTTGCAGTCAAATCCCAAACATGAGGAAATGTGGCGGCCCACTTGACAACCTAAAACAGATTTCCAGTTAATAAGTTATCAGAAAATTGGGTTTAAAACCCCGTCCTTTTAGGAAGGCTTTATTTCCAAAAAGTTCTAAAAGTTTCCCAAATAGTACCCTATACTACAAATAGATACAGGTAGAATAACCGCGAGCATCGAATGGATAACCAACCCCAAAATGACTGGCTAGGAAACAATAATGTCTCGTGGGTGGCGAAAACCACAAAAACATAGCTAGGGTAGCCATCGCGCACCCATACCAGAAAACTCAAAATCTTAGTAGTTAGATGTACCGTAGGGCATACGGGAACAAAGGGAATGATCCCTTAACGCTTGGGGAGACAAGCCCTCTGGGACTATTCAAATTAGGCTGGAAGCTTCGTTCAATTGGACGGGTTTGTGGTTTAAATATTGCCGAAGGGATGAATAGTTTAAAGGTATGTCAGTGAACCAAGAATCCCCGCGTTTACGGCCGGGAGTGTCAATACTTTCTGAAACACATTTGTAAATTGCTGTGTGGCTGTTTAGCCCGGAGGAGAAGATAATGTTGCACTTGCTTTATATTTTAGCTTTTACCGTTCTTGCCTTTCTGGCAGTCGGTAACTTAATCCGCAGTCTAGTCACCGTTGGTATGGAATCCCAGCGCCCTCAACAATTCAGGGCAAATAATCGCCACGCATCCTATCCTCGCTCTCAATCTGTACCGCATCCAGAACTTTTAGACGAACACGGAAATATTGTCAATGAGCCGCTGTTAGTGATGCGTTCGCTGACTGTCCAAGACGCCCGCGAACAATTAGATGCTCTCTACAAATCATCTCCGGGTGGCAACGACGAAGGGGGCGAACTAGCCTGATCAAACCACAGCCGCAGCATTTATACTCAGGCGCGATGCCTCAAAAAAATATAGGACTTACACGTTAGGTGTCAGAAACCCGGTTTATTCATAGATTGTGGGTAAAAACTGGGTTTCTTGGCATAAGTCCTCCAAATAATTGGTCGTTAGTTTTTAACTAATGGCCAATTATTTGTGATTTTTGAAAGTTTAATTGCCGATTAGCCAGATCGATCGCCAAAAACCGGATCGCCAAAAACCGGTTCGCCAAAAACCGATTCGCCAAAAACCGATAAAGATAGCACTGATATCAAATAGCTCAAGAATAGTATAATGCAAGAGATCCGCAAGCGGTGCCTAACAAGTCTGAATGGTGAGAGTGCTAACGCCCGAATCCCAGCCTGAATAGATGAGTTGGCGTCAAAACCTAGAGGTAAAAACAGGTGACTTTGGGATGAACTCAAGGTCTTGGAGGCATACCTCTGCTTAGATTCGTCTAAGTGCTATTGCTAGCATGATATGACTTAAACAGTCGTGTTATGAAGCATAAATGTATCAGATACTGAAAAGGGATCGCTCTAAACCTCCTATCGATCCTGTTTTGTCATCGGCAAAAATGCACGTTTAAGGCTAGATGATCGTCCCTATTTCGCTACTGGCAGAACTTCTGCAAGCTTTGCCCCAACTGCGGGCACAAATTTATTTCAAATCTTCCATGACAGCCTTGTCTCACGCGATGGAAGACTTAGTTTTGGCGGGTTCCGACGACGAACCGCTAGTGATTGCCAGCTTTCAGCGAGAGCGCTTCTACCGCCAGGAAGCTCACCGCTACCGGCGAATTGCCTCACGCTCGTCTCAGGTATACGTGCTGGCAGCACCGGAAACTGACTTTAAAAATGCTTCGGAGTGTCACGAAACTGTGGCGTTTGCACCGGAGGACGGATTAAGCAAAGAGTGGCACTTAGTGGTACTGGGGGAACACTACTCAACTTGCCTGATTTGTCAAGAAAAAATTGTGCCGATCGACAACCAGGACGATCGCGGGCAACTGTTAATGGATCAAGCTCGGAGATTTGAAGGAATTTGGACGTTCGATCGCGAGGTAAGCTCCAAAGCGGCCGCATTGTTGCTAGATAGAATTGTCAAATATCGCCCGGAATTGGCCGAAAAGATCGATCGAGCGCGAACTACTTACAAGCTAAAAACACCGAAAAAAACGAGGAAATCCGCCACTGCCAAAGCCGCCAAACCCGACAAAAGTACGGCAAAAAGCTCAAAAATTCCCAATCCAAAATTGAGCGATGCTTTTACCGAACGCTTAGTCACCTACTTGCAAGCAGGCCAGCACAAACTGCTCAAAGCATACGCCGCCATCGCCGCCCAGGAACGCAAAGAACGCCTGGTAAACTTAATTACAACGGCAATGCGGCAGTCTCTCAACCCACAAGAAATCGTCGAAGTTGCAGTTCAAGAACTCGGCACTGCCCTGTCGGCAAGCCGATGTTTGATTTATCGGTGCAAGACCGCAGATGTGGCGGTCAAAATAGATCGCGAGTTTTTGGCTCCGGGCGCTAGTTCCATGCTGGATCAGACTTGGCTGTTGCAGGAAAATCAAATATGGATCGACGCGGTGGCGCGACAAGAGCGAGTTTACATCCAAGACACAGCACAACACCCGCTGATTGTCAATACAAAATTCCTGGAAAAAACTGTAAAAAATTGGCAAATAGTCTCTTGGTTAATGGTGCCAGTGCTTTATCAGGGGCGGGTTTTGGGCATGGTGGAAATGCACCAGTGCCGATCGGTTTTACCTTGGGAAGAAGACGAAATTGCTTTAGTAGAGGCGATCGCCACCCAACTCGGAGCGGCCTTAATTCAAGCAGAAACCTACGCTCATTTAGAAGAACTTAACCAACAATTAGAAGCATTAGACCGCACTCGTAGCAATCTAATTGCCATCACCGGACACGAACTCCGCACCCCTCTTTCTACGATTCAAGTGTGTTTGGAAAGTTTGAACTCCGAACCAGATATGCCCGCCCAATTGCGGCAAATCATGTTAGAAACTGCCCTCGGTGATGCCGATAGAATGCGGAAGCTCGTGCAGGATTTCTTAACTCTTTCTCACTTAGAAAGCGGGCGAGTCCAATGGAATGTAGAATCGCTGACGCTGCAAGAATGCGTGGATTTAGCCCTCAGCAGCGTGCGATCGCGCACGGTCGATCGACAGTTACCGGAAATTATCGCCGAGGTGTCGGCAGAATTGCCTTTAGTGCAAGCAGACGGAGAGTGGTTGGTGGAGGTGCTCTCCAAACTGCTAGACAACGCTTGCAAATTTACCACACCTCAAGGAAGCGTCACCATAAGAGCCAAATGCAACGGTTCTCGGATGGTGGAAGTGCTCGTAGCCGATACGGGGAGGGGAATAGAGGCGAACAGTTTAAAAGTAGTGTTCGATCGATTTTATCAAGAAGAAGGAGCTTTGCGCCGCAGCGCAGGCGGTACCGGTTTGGGATTGGCAATTTGCAAACAGATTGTTGCCGGCTGGGGCGGTAAAATTTGGGTAGATTCCGCAGGAAAAGACCGAGGAAGTGAATTTCACTTTACTATTCCCACTGTTTAGAGTCAATTGATACAGCGTATTCCAGGTTGATGAAGTACACCGCGCTCTCACGGGGTTTCTTTACAGTTATCGCATCATTACTGATTCTGTTGCTCGAAACCCTGTTTATCCGTACTAAATTTACATGGAATATACTGTAAAAAACCGGGTTGGTGTGCGTCTGAGCGCGCAAGTATCGATCGAGTTATATCAAATCCGGCTGCGCTGGCATGATATCAAATCCGCTGCTAACAAATTTGATATGAGGGGCTATTTACGCCGGACTTGATATCAAATACTAATCTACAGTCGTCTTGAGACGACTTGAGCTATGAGGCTCTTGTTTCAACCCCTGTCGGACTTAACGACTAATATTAATGCCGATTGCATCGGAAGGATTTAACCACAGAGAACGCAGAGCTCGCAGAGAAAGAGAAGAGAGAGATGAATAATTCCGATGCAAAGGTCAAGGATATCACCCTCAATCCTCACCCTGTGAGATCAGCCTTAAAGGTGATGTGGCTACGCGCTGTTCAGATTTAAAATCGAAAGTATCAAAGCAGATTCAGGATGCGCTTGCCGTCTTAAACCCGGTTTGGCGACAGAATACCTAGGGAGGCTGCCCAAAATTAATATCAGTTTAAAAAAATAATCCAACTGTAGGTAAGCTGCAAACCCCCATAGTAATCAGTCATGCCGAATCTAAAATCTAAAATCTAAAATCTAAAATCTAAAATGGTATAAGTCTCTTGTCCACAAGTCGCGAGATGGTAAAAGTCGCTCGAATCTGTTGAGGCACTGCCGAGGCCAGTGTTGATTCGTGAAAAGTTGAGAAGGCAAATGTTTTGCCCGGAAAAAGTTTTTTCCCAGAAGAATACTCAAACCTAGAGGGTAGGAAAATCGATTATGTCACCTACAAGCCAGATGAAATCTACTCAACCTATGGCCAAAAAGCCACAACTACAATTAGGTTCTCAAGGTAAAGCGGTATTGGAACTCGAACAACTGCTAACCAAGTTGCAACTTTATCGGCACCCTGCTAAAGGAATTTTTAACAAAGCAGTTGAATTTTCTGTGAAACTGTTTCAGTTTCGGGTTTTCTTGTCGCCGGACGGCATTGTCGGGCCGCTGACTTGGCAGGCGCTTTATACTGCAGCTCCTGTTAATATGCCGATACTCAAATTCGGCAGTTCTGGGGAAGCAGTCGCTACTGTTCAGGAAGTTCTCAAAACTTCCCAGCATTATGGCGGTAAAGTTGACGGCGACTTTGCTACTTTGACGGACAAAGCTGTTCGCGCATTTCAAAAAAGCTTTGGGATTCAGGCAGACGGGATTGTCAATCAAGAAACTTGGACTGCTTTGAGCCAAATTCCGCGCGGCTATGACCCTAAGTGGTTCTTGACTTAGGGTTGACGCGGTAAATTGTGCGATCGTGTGTGGGGGGAAATTGGGGGAATGTGCGATTATTCGGGTGCCCACAAGCACCAGAATAATTGCTGTTTTTTTTTGATTATTTTTTGGGAAGTCGTGCAGCCTAATTCTGTTTTATAACTTTGGTGAAAATTACCAATTATCAATTATTAATTACTAATTATCAATTATCAGAAAAGATCGATCGCCAAAAAACTGTTAATTTTCCTTACAATTTCGAGAACAGCGTGCAGTCTCGATGATACGATGCCGTAAAAATCCTTTGGATATATCTATGGCCGAACAACTTACTGGACAACCCCCAATCTTCGGCGGCAGCACAGGCGGCTTGCTGACCAAGGCGCTAGTTGAAGAGAAGTACGCTATCACTTGGACTAGCCCCAAGGAGCAGGTGTTTGAAATGCCTACGGGTGGCGCTGCGATTATGCGTCAAGGCGACAACTTGCTGCATCTGCCCCGGAAGGAGCAGTGCATCGCTTTGGGCGGCCAGCAACTGCGGGCTAAATTCAAAATCACCAACTACAAAATTTACCGCGTGTTTCCAGACGGTACTACTGAGTACCTGCATCCCAAGGATGGCGTGTTCCCTGAGAAGGTGAACGAAGGTCGTCCCTACAACGGTAAGATTGACCGCAATATTGGCAGCAATCCAAATCCGGCTAAGCTCAAGTTCAGCGGTAAGAAGACTTTCGATCCTTAGACCATGAGTGCATGGCTGAGCAAAACATAGGTAATATTTCCTGTAAGGCTCAGCTTGTAAACTTGTTTTTGCAGTAGTATTCTGGCGCCCGAGGCCGTCGGTCGCAGCACCCGAATACTACTGCAAACTTCAAATCTAATTAAAAGTTAATCGTTAAATTAAAAATGAATGTCGCAATCAGGCGAGCGCAGCCTTCTGATATCGATGTTTGCGCTGGCATTAATTATGAAGCTTTTAAAGGTATTTCCGATCGCCATCAATTCCCTACAGATTTTCCGACGCTGGAGTTTTCAACTGAAATTATTGGTCTTGTGATCGAAAGTCCGGTATTTTTTGGCATAGTAGCCGAGAGCTCCGGTGCGGTAGTCGGCTGCGGGTTTATGGACGAACGCAACCCGATTCGCGGTATCGGGCCCGTCAGTGTCGATCGAACTTTTCAAGGCAGCGGCACGGGACGCGAAATCATGAAAGCTTTGCTGGAACGCGGACAGGACGCTGCGGGTATCCGTTTGGTTCAGGAATCTTTTAATATGGCCTCGCTGTCGCTGTACGCTTCTTTGGGTTTTGAGGTGAAGGAACCTTTCGTGTTAATGGAAGGGAAGTTTCGCAGCCAGCCTCCGCATGGGTTTGAGGTGCGCCCGATGGCTAGTGAGGATGTTGGTGAATGTGCGGCTTTGTGCAAGAAATTATACAGGTGCGATCGAATTTCGGAGATTGAAGACGCCGTGAATTTCTTTTCTCCCTTCGTTGCTTGCAAACAAGGTCGGATTGTGGCTTATACTTGTGCGGTGTCGGCTTTGAGCCACAGCGTCGCGGAAACTGAGGCGGATATGCAGGCTTTACTTTTGGGGGCTGCTGCGTACAATTCCCAAGAATTGCTTTCTTTTCACTTGCCGCTGAGGTACGCAAGTTTGTTTCGCTGGTGCTTGCAAGAGGGGCTGCGCGCCCTCAAGCCGATGGCGGTGATGGCACTTGGCGAGTATCAGTCGCCGGAGGGATGTTGCTTTCCGTCTTTTGTTTATTGATTGTATAGCGAAGTTAGTATATGATATTCCCCGATTTCTCACAATTCTCGGAACTGGCGAAACAAGGCAATTTTGTACCCGTGTATCAAGAATGGGTTGCTGATTTGGATACGCCGGTGTCTGCGTGGTATCGGGTTTGTGCGGGTCAACCTTACAGTTTTCTGCTGGAGTCAGTGGAAGGTGGGGAAAAACTTGGGCGTTATAGTTTCTTGGGGTGCGATCCGTTGTGGATTTTGGAGGCTAAGGGCGATCGCACAACTCAAGTTTACCGTGACGGTTCCGAAAAAGTATTTACAGGCGATCCGTTTGTAGCTTTAACGGAATGTTTGGAGTCTTATCAACCGGTGAAATTGCCGCAGTTACCGCCGGGAATTGGCGGGCTATTCGGTTTTTGGGGTTACGAGTTAATTAAGTGGATAGAACCGCGAGTTCCCGTGCATCCAGCCAGCGAGAATGATTTGCCGGATGGATTGTGGATGCAGGTGGATAATTTGCTGATTTTCGACCAGGTGAAGCGGAAAATTTGGGCCGTCGCCTATGCGGATTTGCGGGAGGTGGGCGTGGATTTGGCCGATGCTTATCAGCAAGCGTGCGATCGCGTTGGCAAGTTAGTTCAGAAGCTGCAATCGCCGCTTTCCCGCCAATCAACTCTCATAGAATGGACACCTCCCAATAACGGGCAAGATGCCCGTTCCACAAGAGATAAGGACGGGCAAGATGCCCGTTCCACAACAGAAAATACAGAGTTGAGTTACAGCAGCAATATTACACCTGAAAAATATTGTGCCAATGTCTTAAAAGCTAAGGATTATATCAAAGCCGGAGATATTTTTCAAGTAGTTATTTCCCAGCGACTAGAGGCTGAATACAGCGGCGATTCTTTTGCACTTTACCGCTCTTTGCGTCTGATAAATCCTTCTCCGTACATGGCTTATTTTCATTTCGGAGATTGGCAGATTATCGGTTCGAGTCCCGAAATTATGGTGAAGGCGGAAAATACTGCTGATGGCAAAAAGATAGCAACTTTGCGACCAATCGCCGGCACTCGCCGCCGGGGTAAAACTCCTCAAGAAGATGATGCTTTGGCTGCTGAATTGCTGCAAGATCCGAAGGAAATTGCGGAACACGTCATGTTAGTTGATTTGGGCAGGAACGATTTAGGCAGAGTTTGCCGAAACGGTACTGTAAAAGTTGACGAATTAATGGAAATTGAGCGTTATTCTCACGTCATGCACATTGTGAGCAATGTGGTGGGAGAATTGGCCCAGGATAAGACAGCTTGGGATTTGTTGAAAGCTGGTTTTCCTGCGGGTACTGTTAGCGGTGCTCCGAAGATTCGGGCGATGGAGATTGTGCACGAGTTGGAAGGTTGTCGCCGGGGGCCGTATTCTGGGGTTTACGGGTATTATGATTTTGAGGGGCAATTGAATAGTGCGATCGCGATTCGGACTATGGTTGTTCGTTCTTTAGGTGGTGACAAACATTCGGTTTCTGTGCAAGCAGGTGCTGGTTTGGTGGCAGATTCTAACCCGGATATGGAGTACGAAGAAACGCTCAATAAAGCCAGGGGAATGTTGGAAGCAATTCGCTGTTTGAAATAGTGAGGCGGAGCCTCTGGATCTCTGTTACCAGGCTCTGCCTGGTAACAAGAAACACAAACTACTGTTGAACGAGGGAAATGTGAATTTTTATATAGTTGACGTGTTTGCGGAGTCAAAATATGCTGGCAATCAACTAGCTGTATTTTGCGGTGCGGGAGTTGCCGAACTATCTGACGCTCAAATGCTACAGATAGCGAGGGAAATCAATTATTCAGAAACTACGTTTATTCGATCGCCCGATCCGCGAGATGGCGGCTATGACGTGCGGATATTCACGCCCAAGAAGGAATTGCCCTTTGCCGGTCATCCGACTTTGGGCACTGCGTTTGTGTTGCAGCAAGAGATTATTCGCGAAAAGGTCGATCGAGTAATTCTCAATCTAGCCGTTGGTCAAATTCCAGTTACTTTTAATTATCATAATGAAGCGGCCGATATTTTGTGGATGCGACAAAACCCGCCTAGTTTTGGTCAAGTTTTATCAGCCGAACGTCTGGCAAATGTCCTGAATTTAGAACCAGATGAAATTGATTCGAGATTCCTAATTCAAGAAGTTTCTACTGGAGTGCCCTTTATAATTGTCCCATTAAAAACTCTCGCCTCGCTCAAAAAAGCTCAAGTCAACTTAGATAAATATTTTGAGCTAGTTGATACAATGGAAGCGAAAGAAATTTTGATATTTTGCCCAGAAACCTACAGTGATCTTAATGATTTAAGCGTGCGAGTTTTTGCCCATTCATTAGGAATTCCAGAAGATCCGGCGACTGGCAGTGCTAACGGCTGTTTGGCTGGATATTTGGTAGAACATGATTATTATGGGTCAGCAAAGATTGATGTGAGAGTCGAGCAGGGTTATGAAATTGATCGACCTTCTTTGCTGTTGTTACAAGCCGCCAAAAATGAACAGGAAATAACTGTTTTGGTTGGTGGTAAGGTGGTGATGGTTGCTAAGGGAGAATTTGTGTAGAATTTTTAACAGAGAATTTTTAACCGCAGATGGACGCAGCTAGATTTAGATGCTTGTTTGGCGATCGAGATGTTACAATTTTGCTAATAGCGATCGCAGCACTTTGTCTGCTTCTGGCCGTCGCAGCGCGGGAAAATCAGCCATCTGCGGCCTGAAGCCATTCTGTCTGAGTTTAAACAAAGCGCTTTTTTCGGAAAATTTGCAATTGAGTGCGATCGATCTGAACAACTACTGGCCGCCGTTTGTTGAGGACGATCGCATTGTGTCTGTTTAGCAAAAGCCACTGAGCCCATATTGCCACAATCGCGCGCCTTTTGAGAAACTTGCCTTCAAAACGCGCCATTCGGACGATCGCCTCCTCGATTTTATAACAACAGCTTTTCCCCTTTTGGGAAATCACAAAAATCGTTCCCGGTATGTAATCACCTTCATTTGCCCAGAAAGCATACCTTTCGCCTAAAGTAAAGTAGTGAAAAACATTATTAGCCGTGCAAGTTTTAGCTAACTTTTCCGAAACGCCCAAAGAATTAAAAATTACAGTTGATCGAATATAATCTGGGTATTTTGCGGCTATTTGCTGAGCAACTTTGCCTCCCAAACTTTCTCCGATGACATCCGGCGGATTTCCGCTGTAAAATTGATGCTTTATCCAATCAATAGCACCCACAGTTTGGGCCGATTTTAACTGGCGTTCTAGTTTTGCCATAAATACATCTGGCGTATCTTCCAAAACGCGATCGAAAGGATACCAAGAACCGTAGCCGCGAATCACTAAAACAGGCGGATTGTTGCCAGAAAGGGGGAAGCGACTTTCAGCATAAAAACCAGTGCGAGAATCTTCAAATACTTTTGTTATGATATAATTTCCATCAATAACTTGCCCTTCCCCGTGCCGAATGTAAATTGAAGGATTATTGGGTTTAAAAGTATCGTGCAGTTGGGGTTTAGAAAATTTTTCATACAGGGAATCTAGCAAGTGCCTTCCCGTTTGGCGATCGACAAAATCTGATTTTGTTATTTTCATCCCAAATCTCATTTTTAACTGCTTGTGGGGGGAAAACCCGGTATTTTTGCAAAATACCTTTACCCAGATTTGGTAGGGGCGGGTTCACCAACCATATCTAACGATGACCGACAATCTAGATAAACCCGCCCCCACCACCGATAACCTACGTCAACCCGAAATTTGCATCGCATCGAAAAATGTACATGATGATTTATGGTTCGGTTCGGGCGGGTTTTCGAGATAGTTTGTTTCAGGCAATTATTGTTTGTAAAACCCGCCCCTACAAGCACCCGGTACATGATGATTTATGCTTGGATTGGGGCGGGTTTTATAGATTGTCAATTATTAGCAAATATTCTATGTAAAACCCGCCCCTAGCAAATCACTTTTACAAAACTCGCAACGTGCTAGCAATACTATCGACTGCTTCCATCGCGCGAATTTCATCGAGTGCTTGTTGAAAATTCCCTTCCCTAACATCGTGAGTCACGACCACAATTTCTGCTAAATCGCCGTGAATTCCCGTCTGCACAACTGATTCCAAACTAACTTTGTGATTGCCGAAACAAGTGCCGAGTTTGCCAATTACCCCCGGAGTATCGCGCGTCAGGAAACGGGCATAAAAGCGAGTAACAAGTTCCTGCATCGGAGCAATTTTGCAGTAGTGTTGGTGACTGCAACTCAGCAAAGGATGGGGAATCGGAACAGTTTCGGTTTTCAGGATGGCCGCCACATTCATGATGTCGGATACTACGGCGCTAGCTGTGGGGCCTGCACCGGCGCCGCGCCCGTACAGCATCAATTGCCCGATCGGCTCTCCTTCGACTAAAATTGCATTGTAAACCCCGTTGACATTGGCTAGCGGATGAGTTTTGGGCACAAAACTAGGATGCACTCGAATTGACAGCAGTTCGCTTTCTCCCTCCGCTTGCTTGCCATTGTAGTGGGAGGTTTCTTGAGCAATAGCCAACAATTTAATCACAAATCCCAGCTTGTCGGCGTAGTCAATATCCGCCGCACTAACTTTTCTGATACCTTCGCAGTGAACATCTGCTAATTTGATGCGTCCGCCAAAAGCTAGCGAGGCTAAAATAGCAATTTTATCGGCAGCATCTAATCCATCTACATCTGCTGTGGGGTCAGCTTCAGCATAACCTAATTGCTGAGCGTCGGCGAGCACTTCGGCAAAGTCTGCGCCTTCTGTTTGCATCCGCGTCAGGATGTAATTAGTTGTGCCGTTGACGATGCCGGTGACAGTTTGAATGCGGTTTGCACCTAAAGATTGTTTGAGGCTTTGAATGACTGGAATGCCGCCGCCGACAGCTGCTTCTAGCATTACGTAAACGCCTTTTTTGTTGGCGGCCTCGAAGATTTCATTACCGTAGCGGGCGATAACTGCTTTGTTGGCCGTGACGACGTGCTTGCCGCTGGCAATAGCCTGTAAAATGAGCGATCGCGCCGGTTCCAATCCGCCAATCAGTTCTACTACAATATCAATTTCCGGGTCAGTTGCGATCGCTTCTAGGTCAGTTGTCAGCACATTTTCTGGCAATTGTAAAGACCGAGTTCGAGAAATATCGCGCACTCCCACCCGATAGATTTCCAATTCCTGCAACAGCGGATGGCGGCCATCTGGGGAGAGCAAAATCTCTGCTGTTCCCGCGCCAACTGTACCCAAACCTAACAAACCAATTTTGAAAGCCACGACTTTGACCCGTTGAAACTCACTTCATCTAGAATCATTGTATGATAACCGCGGCTTCACTGAATACCCAGAGACCCGACTTCTTAAAAAAGTCCGGGATCTACATGACTAATTAATCCAGATTTTACATGGCAATTTAAAGTTCTGTATCCATCTCTATCCCCATTTCTCGCAGCCGCTGCGCCAATCTTTCGGCCCGCTGCCTTTCGGCATTAACTTGCTGTTCTAGTTGCACATTTTGCTGTTCTAGTTGCACATTTTGTTGTTCTAGTTGCTGTAGCTGTGCTTGTTCTTCTCGAATTAAATCTTCTACTAGGGGCGGACATAGCACTTCATTAACCGATAAAATAAATTCAGCGAACTGTACAGACTGAACTTGCTGTCCCGGCAAAAATTCCTGATGAGAATAACTGCCTTCATTTTCCGGGCGACTGCATACTCGTATTTTCGGTTGATTTGGGTCTACAATCCAATATTCAGGGATATCAATTAAGTCATATTCGGCCCGTTTACGGATATAGTCGTCCCGCCAATTTTGACTGGTAACTTCGATAACTAACAACGGTTTTTCTTCAAATTCCAGCACGGCGGAACCAGGTTGCGCGCAGACTTGTTCCCACAGACTCTGAGTGCAAATCACCACATCAGGAATGCGAGAAGAGTTTTCCTCAGTTCGGACTGCAGTAGTCACAATTGCAACAATAGGTAGGTTGTGTGCTGCAAAGAAGCGCCGGAACTGGTAAACCAAAAATTCACAAATTTTGATATGTATGGCTGTAGGTGTTGGCATTTCGATTAGATTGCCCCGATATAATTCATAACAAACACCTGATTCTCCCTGATAGTTCAGATATTCTTCAAAGGTGAGTTTTTGGGTAGAAGTTATAACCATGTCAGTTATCTCCCTTTTTCGGTGAGCTTACTCTATATTTTACACTTGTATTGGGTGAACCAGCCCCTCAAGACTCAAAACTGTTTCAAACAATTGTAGGGCGAGCCAAGCCCACCCTACAAATCAGATTAAATCAGGTAACACATTAATAAGTTTCAACGTGCCAACGGTGCTCTTTCTTCAACTGTTTCTGATAGGCAGCCCAGTCAACACCGTACTTGCCAGCCGCAGCCGACATTCCCTCATCAATTCCGCCTTCCATACCCTTCAAACCGCAGATATAAGTGTGAGTATTCGGCTTTTGAACCAATTCCCACAATTGGTCTGCGTTCTCTTGAATCCGGTTTTGAATGTACATCTTGCCGCCGTCAACATTCTTTTGCTCGCGGCTGATGGCATAAGTTAAGCGGAAATTATCCGGGAACTCGCGCTGCAATTCTTCCAACTCTTCCTTATAAAGAATGTTGGGGGTGTAAGCCACTCCAAAGAACAGCCAAGCTAAACCTCTGAATTTATAATCGGGGTTGTTTTCTTTAAACATCCGCCACAAATAAGCCCGGAAAGGAGCAATACCCGTACCCGTACCCATCATAATCACGGTGGCTTCCTCGTCATCGGGCAACAGCATTTCCTTGCCTACGGGGCCGGTGATTTTGACCTCATTCCCCGGTTCCAAACCGGTGAGAAAAGTCGAACAAACGCCGAACACTTGTTCGCCAGTTTCCGGGTGTTTGTACTCCAGCCGACGCACGCACAGGGAGACTGTTTTGTCGTCGAGGTGGTCGCCGTGACGGGTGGAGGCGATCGAATAAAGCCGAATTTTGTGAGGTTTGCCGTTTTTATCCGTGCCATCAGGAATAATCCCGATACTTTGACCTTCGAGATAGTGCAAATTGCCTCCAGAAATGTCGAAGGTGACGTGGCGGACTGTGCCGTCGCCGCCTTCTCTGACTAATTCTTCTGTAGAAATGCACTTACCAATATAGGGATTGGCCGGTTTGTAGAGGTTGACAGGAACCTGAACTTTTTCCTTGGCTTGAGTCATGGGCTTAGTTTTTTCTCCAGATTTCTGACTCTGTAGCCCTGCTTCTGGTGCGACTTTGCCATTTGTTTCGGGAGCGCTGTTTGATGGGCGGATGCTGACAATCCTTCCACCCATGCGAGCAATTCTACGCATTTCCTGATTCATGCGATCGTAGGGAACGGAGATAAATACGCTACCGCTACGGCGAATCGGGTTACTTATTTGGTCAGTTGCTTGGCTCTGACGCATACCCTCCACTTCGTAAACAAAGATGCGACTGCCTGATTCTGAGTTGGTCGCCACACCAGATATGCTTGGGCTGTACATTTGTTGATTTTCCTTCACGATACAGAGTTATAAAGAAAGAGAATGTGACGTTAGACTCAATTTACTTTTTTCTTAAGGCCATCGGGACTAATTAGCCTCGCCAATTTTGGGGCCTCGCCACGCCGGCGGGAGTGTTGAAGTTGCGATCGCTCGCGTATCAAATCCCTACTAGCCGAACGCCGCGCTCACCGAGCCCTACTGCGTTCGGCTGTTGACCTATAGCTATTGTTGTCTGCGTACTGCCAATATTTTACCCGATCGGGGGATCTGCCCCGATAAGTCATTCTGATTTGGGGAGCGCCCCACCAGATCAAGGAAGATTCGAGCAGTTTAATGAGGTTGAGCTTGTAGGGGGCGAACGCATTCTGGTAAGATTAACCGCTAAAGTTAGTATTAATTACTTGCCTTGAAGATTGCTTGGGTCTTTCCGGGCAGGCAGTCAACTCACTGCTGTATGCTGGTGAGAACTTGATCCTCTCGGGGTAGCAAAGCAGCACAAAGCCTGCTTGCCGCTACCTACGGGCTGAAATTTTGTGGAATCTAGACTTGAGTTAGTTAGTAAACAGTGATTTTGTTAGAGGGAAACTATGACCAGTAAGCCGGATCGCGTGGTTTTAATTGGCGTTGCCGGAGACTCCGGATGCGGAAAATCTACTTTTTTGCGCCGATTGACAGATTTGTTCGGGGAAGATTTCGTTACTGTAATCTGCCTTGACGACTATCATTGTCTCGATCGCAAGCAGCGCAAGGAAACAGGGATTACAGCCCTTGACCCCAGAGCGAACAATTTTGACCTGATGGCTGAGCAAATGAAGGCGCTCAAAGAAGGTCACGCGATCGACAAGCCGATTTACAACCACGAAACCGGTCTGCTCGATCCTCCTGAGCGGGTAGAGCCGAATCATGTGATTGTGATTGAAGGGCTGCATCCCCTGTACGACGAGCGAGTTCGATCGCTCCTCGACTTCAGCGTCTACCTCGACATCAGCGACGAGGTAAAAATTGCTTGGAAAATCCAGCGCGACATGGCGGAACGGGGCCACCGTTACGAAGACGTGCTGTTTGCGATCAATGCTCGCAAACCTGATTTTACCGCCTACATTGACCCGCAAAAGCAATATGCTGATGTGGTAATTCAAGTATTGCCGACCAACTTGATCAAAGATGACAAAGAGCGGAAAGTTCTGCGCGTGCAGATGATCCAGCGCGAAGGCATCGCCAATTTTGAGCCTGCGTATTTGTTTGACGAAGGTTCAACAATTAACTGGGTTCCTTGCGGCCGCAAGCTGACTTGTTCCTATCCCGGAATTAAGATGTACTACGGGCCTGATGCTTTCTACGGTCACGAAGTCTCGATTTTGGAAGTAGATGGTCAATTCGAGAATCTCGAAGAAGTTATTTACATCGAAAGCCATTTGAGCAAAACTTCTGCGAAGTATGAAGGCGAGTTAACTCACCTGTTGCTCCAGCACCGCGAATATCCTGGTTCCAACAATGGAACTGGTTTGTTTCAAGTGTTAGTCGGATTGAAGATGCGGGCGACTTACGAGAAGTTGACTGCGAAGGAAGCGAAAGTGGCTGTTAGTGTTTAGAACACAGACATGAAAGATTTGGGAGGCGCAATTGCGCCTCTTTTTTTGTGGAGAAATGAACCGCAGAGGGTGATTTTGGCGCAGAGAAGAGTTAGGGCATAATACAATTCATTTCAGAAATATCTAAATTTCAAAAAATGCCTGTATTGCCTATGGAATCGTGAGATGAGATTCGGAAAAAAGCGTTAACCCAAGCATATTGAGTTAGGGTAGAGTGTTTGGCAATAGAGAGTTTAAAAATGTTTTTCCTACTTGATTGAGGGTAGTTCTACTTTCTTGAATTATCTATAGCGGTTCTCGGAAAGATGAGGTATTCACCAATTCATTAACAATTCCCCAATCCTCGAATCCCCCAATCCTCCAATCCTCCACTCCCCTAATCTAAAATTCTGCAATCTAAGTTGTACCTCATCTTTCTGATAACCGCAATAATTCGATGCAACCCTGTCTGAATATCGATTAAGAATGCCAAAAACTTTACTGCTGCACCATTACCTCTTCCAGCAATAGCTTCATTCGGTTGCCGATCGCCCCGACATTGGGTTCCTGTAAAATACCTACATGGTCTCCAGGTACATCGTAAATGGTCAGACCGTCTTTGAGATAAGGTTTCCAGCCTAGATCCGGATCGAGACTGACACTTTTGCCATCTTCAGAATCCAGCGCTCTAAACATAACTACTTTGCCAGCATAGGGTTTTGGCACGTAAGCTCGTTCTGCTTGCTGAATTATCTTGTCTGTCATCCAATAGTCTGTGGTGTAAGACATTGACTCTGTAGGTTCTTTCGGCTTAAGGTATCGCCCGATCGTCTTGCGGGCCAGCATTGTCATTGGGTCTGTAAGTGTCATTATTTTATAGACGACACTACGGACGATGTAACCTATACCCTGCTTAGCAATTTTTTGGGTATGGAAGCGCAGCCGCTGCTGAATGGGTAGGGGCTTGCAGGCAGAGGGCAATATGGGATCAAACATCACCAATAACCCTATTTCCTGTCCTTTAGCTGCCAATTTTTGAGCTACCTCAAAAGCAACAATACCTCCAAATGACAAACCACCCAAATAATAGGGGCCTTCTGGTTGCACCTTCACGAGTTCATTGATGTAATAGTCTGCGATCGCCTCAACCTTATTGAGTGGTTCATTCATGCGATCTTTAACAAGAGTAATTAAGGCATATATCGGCCGCTCTCGCCCCAAATATGGAATTAACGGATAATAAATAGACACTCCTTCAAACAGAAATAGTGGTGGCACAGAACCCTTCGGTTGAATCTCAACTAAGGAAAGGCTTTGGTTGGGGATATTCCCTTGACGTAGAATGTCGGCTAATTGTTTGATGGTTGGGGCTTGGAAGATAATCGATAGTGGCCAACTCTGCTGGAACTTTTGGTCAATTTTGTCAGCTAAGCGAGCTGCTAGCAGGGATGTACCGCCTAAATCCATGAAATTATCCGCAGTACCGATCGGCTTAATATTGAGTACCTGCTCCCAAATATGGAGAAGTTGAGTTTCTAGTACATCAGCAGGCAACACAACTTCACCGTACTGAACCAGATCGACAACCTGCGGTTCTGGAAATGCACGACGATCGACTTTACCATTGGGGGTCATGGGGAAGCTCTCCATCACTACAAACGCTGCCGGAATCATGTATGCCGGTAGCTTTGTTTGTAGAAAACTACGCAATGCAGACACCTGAATTGGTTGTCCGTGCTTCGGAATGATATATGCCACTAAGCGCTTTTCACCGGGTACATCTTCCCGTGCCAAAACTATACCTTGTTGCACAGATGGGTACTGTTCCAAATAGGTTTCAATCTCTAGTAACTCAATCCGAAAACCTCGAATTTTTACTTGAAAATCGATGCGACCAATAAACTCCAACGTTCCATTGGGTAAATAGCGGGCAGTATCCCCTGTTCTGTAAAGTTTGTCTCCAGGTCGATCGCTAAATGGATTAGCAACAAAATTACTTGCAGTGCGTTCTGCCAAATTGAGATATCCCCTCGCAAGCCCTGGGCCGCCAATATACAGTTCTCCAATATCGCCATCTGGCACAAGATTTAGGTTTTCATCCAGAATGTAAATTTGGCTGTTGGGAAGAGGACGACCGATCGGAATGTCTGCTTCACTACTGAGATCGTAATCTTCAGCGATCGGGTCAAAAATGGTGGCCGTCACCGTAGTTTCAGTCGGCCCATAGGCATTGAGCCAACGAGGATATTGCCCAACCAATTCTCGCCATTCACTATACAGAGCCCGAGAGGCTTTTTCTCCGCCCACAACCACCAATCTCACATCTGGCGACATGGGAACGCGTAGCAATGAGAGTCCGCTGACGAGGCCATGCCAAAAAGCAGTTGGCAAGTGCAGAATAGTAATGCGTTCTTGCTCAATAAATTCGAGGAATTGGCGGGTAGAGCTAATACAGTCTTCCGTTCGCAGCACGATTGTTGCACCACTTACCAAGGATGGAAAAACTTCCCCAATGATGGTGTCAAAGCTCATGCTAGCGAATTGAAGTACCCGATCGCCCAATCCAAGATTAAATGCCTGTGCGATCGCCTTGCTGTGGTGAACCATGCCCCGGTGAGCAATCATTACACCCTTGGGATATCCCGTTGAACCAGAGGTGTAAATAACGTAAGCCAAATGCTCGGGCGTTGTCAGCAGAGACAAATTTTCAGTGCTGTATAGCGCCATCTCGTGCCAGTCTGTATCTGGACAAATCACGCGACCATTGTGTTCTGGCAAAAATTCAACCAGATGCTGTTGAATCAAAATGAATCGCACAGCGGCGTCTTGTAACTTGTACGCTCGACGTTCGTAGGGATAGGTTGGGTCGATCGGCACATAAGCCGCCCCAGCCTTGATCACCCCCAAAAAGCAAATCACCATTTCCATGCAGCGATTCATAGAGATAGCAATCAGTTCATCCGGTTGCACTCCTAGTGCTTGAAGGTAATGGGCGAGCTGGTTTGCGCGTTGATTTAAGGCATCATAGGTTAATTCTTGCCCTTGAAATGACAGGGCGATCGCATCAGGAGTCTGCTTAACCTGTGCTTCAAACCATTGATGGATACTCACATAGTCAGATCGAGTTAGATCGACTTGAGAGTCCTCGACAGAGGAAATATCGTGAGTATATAATGGAACATCAACACAGACATCGTGGCTAGTTTTTAGCGCATCAGTTTCCTTGTTGGGTAAGTACCCATCACCACTGGTCAAAAAATCTTGAGAGTTCATCATAATTTGTGATTTAAGTAGGGCGAGCGAGCTTAAGAGATGGCACCGTGTCGGCAATTCCTTCTCCCGCATTCATCCAGCTCACAGCTTTTTGTGGACTGCTTGTTGTGCAGTGTCGAAACTGCCGCAGTGCAGTAATACTGCGTCGAACCAATCTATCACAGTTGCCAGGTCTATCTGAATATGGCGGCGCGAATCAATGGGCTTTTGGGGAACGGAAGTTGTTTCTGGATAATTACTTTTTCTCTTGTTTTAATTATACGGCTTATTAATTAAGCTGTTGTACATCAAGACTGTTTTGGGAATCATCTCATTAGCGAGCGGGGGCGATCGCAGTAAAAAAGCAAAACAGAGATGATTCCTTACTCCTTCAGTGGAGCTAAACTGCTTTGCCTGTAAATGTTTCAGCTATTTACATTTTTTTTGTATGCCTTAAAAATTTGTACGTTTTCTTAAGTTGTCACCAATAGGAGACGGTGCTTGGAAGTAGAGAGGTTAAGAAGGTTTTTCCGGCTTCATGGAGGTCGCTATCTAGGGAAAAAGTTAAACTGCGAACTCGGATATCGTCATTTTTTATGTCTAGTGACTGTTTGAGGTTTTGCGGGTAGACGAGAATTGCATTTTGGCACTTTAACGCATTTGCGTAAGCAACTATTTGATGACGGTCATTACTGCCTACTTTATCGGGAGCTTTGTATTTTGTATCGAGGACATACTGGACTTTACTTGTTGCAATATCGCACAGCAGTAAGTCAATCCGATCGAAATAGTTTTGGTCATGGGTGACGCGGTGTTGTTGTTTGACAAAAAAGCCTTTTGGTGTATTTGCTTTGAGCCATTCAGCGACAAATTGTTCATATAAATTAGCCATGTCTATGAGAAAAGGGAGCATTTCGCGATCGCCTGTTTCGTGACTCGGCCCTGTGTTATCTAAAAAAAATCGACATAAGGCGTGTAAAAGTTGATAATCTTGATTCAAACGGTGATAATTTCTATCAATACAAGCTTCTGATTTAAAAGGTTTTAATGTAACACATCCTTGGAGTGTGTGAAAGGCTTTTCGCACAGTGGATGAAACTGATTCACGGCACAAACCGCTGCGGCAAATGATGAATAGTGTCCAAGCCAGAATTTGATTGTCTTCGATGTCGCCTGTTTGTTCGTTATAGTGGCATTTTAGTTTAACATCCCAAGGTTTTTGCAGGGCTGACCGCAAATCGACGCGGCCGCGAATGTAGGCGAGTCTTTCTGTTTTGGATAAGTAATCGCGATATAATCCTTTGCGACAGCGTTCTAGGATTTTTTGGGCAAGAATGTTAGCTAATGTCTCGTAAATTTGTTCTAAAAATTGGCACTGAATCGAGCCTTGGGGAAATTTTATCTTAAGGTTGTAGGCATAGTCAAGCATTCCGAAGAGGTTGTTTATGGGAACCTTGGGGCGGATGGCGATGTGAAATTTAGGAGTGATGGGAATGTTGCCAACTCTGCCTTTAGATTTTAAGTGCCATTGAGATTTTGTTTTAGGGTTGGGAAATTCTATATCTATTTCCTTGGCATAATTCTGGTATATTTTCTGTCCTACTGATTCGGGGATTAAGTCTTTGTCAAAAGTTGCTAATTGATATTCTGTAAGTTCGATAATTCGGGGGGATTCTGGTTTCATAATTGTGGTGGATGCAGTTACGCCACGGTATGGGCGTTAATGACGGCGTTAGATTGTCAATATCCCAATTTTGTCTTGATATTATCCCATAGAAATTCATCCATTTTTGCCTGGTTATCAAAGAAGTATTCTTCAAGGTAGGGCTCAATTTCCATTTGCCAAATATCTGGGATATCTTCAGCTAAGGTTTTTGTCAAAAAGAAGGAGATACCTAGTTCATAGTGTTTGTTGTTAATTGCGCGATTGACATCTTCTAGAATGCTAGTTAATTGATCAACTGGAAAACCTGTTTCCTCTCTCTGGTGATATTTTTGTAGCAGTTCATAGTTAGGAGAAAGAGAGATGAATGCGAAGCGGCGGCGGAGGGCGTTATCGACTAAGGCAATAGAACGGTCTGCGGTGTTCATTGTGCCGATGATGCGGACATTTGCAGGGATTCTAAACTGTTTACCGCTGGCTAGTGTAATAAAGCGTTTTGTGTCCTGTCGGTCATCTAGGAGATACATTAACTCGCCCAAGACTTGAGATAAATTTGCGCGATTAATTTCATCAATGATCAGAACACAAATATCTTCACAGACTTCGGCTTTTTCGCAAAATTCTAGGAATCTACCGGGAACTATGGGATAAGTTAATTGCCCGTCTTGACTTTGGGGGCGGATGCCTTGAATAAAGTCTTCATAAGTATAAGCTGGATGAAATTGGATCGTGTCGGAGAAACCATCACCGCCGCCGATTAAGTGTTGGGCAAGTTTTTGAGCGAGGAAGGTTTTTCCGGTTCCGGGCGGGCCTTGGATGATGGTTTGGCCTTTGCGGTTAATGGTGTGTATCCATTGGGCTAGTTGGGTTGTTTGAAAACCAGCAGTTTGTGAAATTTCTTCTAGTTCATACACTGGATTAAATTCCTTTTCATATACTGACAAATATTCACTGAGAATAATTGGAGTAAAATAATTATTGTCATCGTAAAAATTGAAAATCAAAAACAATGGAAATAGTTTTTTAAATGTTTGTCCTATTTTCCTAATTAAGCAATTAGCAGAATATCCTAATATTTTTTGTGATTCAAGTGATATTTGAACCTGAATTTTAGTAAGTTCTATGTTGACTTCATATGGTAGAATACCAGGTGACTCAGTGAAAATATTTTCTAATAGTTCATAAACATTTTTTGCGGGTTCCATTCTGGAATCAAAATCCCAGTTAGTGAATTTAAAATCAGTTGCTTTCTGAGTCAAGCAGAAGCTATAATTTTTTGGAAGTTGAGAACGTTTAAAGAGTTCGATCATATCATCATCTATATAAGGCAGTAGGCGATATTCTTTTACTGCCTCAAAATCGTTACTTTCTGAAGAAAAACCAAAAGTTAATTTCTGGTTTTCAAGATTCAGCATTAACTGAGCACGACTTATACAATGCACAGTAGAAATGATATCTTTTAAATCAAAAATTATACTGTAGGCTGTCGATTCCAAATTACCTATTTCATTAATAGAGCCAAACCCCTCACGTTTGACATTTATATATTCTTTAATAAAATTAGGCAACTGCTCTTCTACCTGGCTGGAAATATACTTTAATGGCTCTTCTACATATTTTAAGAAATCTTTTTTGTGTGCCATGTAAAAATCTGAGGTTGAATTTTCATCAAATTGTGCCAATAGGTTAAATGTCTCTACTGAAAAAGGGCATTCAGGATGTACAAAAACTTTTTCCATGTTTTGTCTGTTTTTGAGGTGACTCAATTGTTGTGATTAACTTATTGTAGCCGATCGCCCTTCCCGACACCAGACATCAGAAATGCGATCGCACCCACCATCCTTACCCACATCAAATGCCCTCCCAAACCAGTAACACTGGCAAAACCGCTAACAACCGTTCCCGGAAAATTTAAACTTGCGCCGCGTGACTCAGATTTACCAAATTGTGTCTATACTAGATAATTGAATCCGGCGATCGCGACTAATAACGGGTGCATTAAGATACAAAGCAGTAGCAGCAATAATGCGATCGGGCAAATCGGGAATTTGCGATCGGTCAACTTGCCTTAAAGTCAAAGCTATATTGCGATCGAAAGGAATTTCAACCAATCAGGCATCATCGCTCTCAACTTCTCTCAATAATAGATCGAGAGTAGTTTAATTAATCCGCCCTCTCTCGCTCAGATAGACAATTTCTGCTAATGTAATTGATGAAAAAGCCACCTGATTTCCCTGGGCAGCTATCTGTTCTATTGTCCTTCTAGCAGTCACCGAAAGTCCCTTTCTCGGCAAAGATATACCAGATCACAGCATGAGTATCCGCTACAGCACGCAGCATTAGAAATCCTCCCTTGGGAAATTCCCCCATTCTTCGCTGCGAGTTTCATCTATATCAGCGGCAGAAGGTGCAATTCCCAAATCAGCACATAAACCCCACAATGATTTGCGGGGAGCGGGCCGAGCAACTAATTCTCGTTCTATTTCAGGAACTATCCACTTAATCAATCGTAACTTTTCTGCTAGAGACAAGTGCTTGACAAGATTTAAAACCGCCTCAAAAGTCATGTTTTTTATGTTTAAATTTGTGATTGATGTAATTGTAGCATTTGGGCTGCCAAGCACAGCATCACCAGGTTTGGGTTGAGAAGATTCGTTTACCACGCTTCCCGGAAAATTTAAACTTGTGTCGAAATTATCTAAACGTGCTATATTCAATTCCGTCAACCCTGAACTGTGCTTTCAGGTAATGCAAATTTACAAACGAGTCAACTGAATGCTCTCTACTTTTAAGAAATTAGCTTCAATTGCCATCATCTTTGCCGCCCTAAAACTTTTACTTAATTATCCGGTTTTCAGAGAAATAGAAAATTATATCGCAAATAGAGACCCAGCAAGTGCCACCTTAGACACTGAAACTCTGCACCAAAAATCCAGCAGCCCGCCTCCGGTACCTCCCAAAAAATCACCCGAGCAAAAGTTCGATGTAGTAGTATATGGTGATGAAGTACCGGGGATATGTGCGGCAATATGGGCTAAGAAAACTTTAGGCGCAAAGGGCAAAGTTGCGATCGTGCGATCGAACTACGGAAGTGCTCCTTTGGGTGGCTTACTTACTCGTGGCGGTTTAGCTTACATTGATGTAGATAAAATCCCCGGTTGGTATCGCCAACCCTACGCCCAATGTTTTAAGGAATTCTTAGATAAAGCCAATGCGCCCGAATCTTGCTTAGATCCAAAAAAGGCAGATAGAGCTCTCAAACAGATGCTTTCAGCAGCCGGAATCAAAGTTATTTCCAACTCAACTCTTACTCCCCGGGTCGTAGATAAAAAAATTGAATACGCCGAAGTAAAAGGCAGAAATTTAACAATTAAAGCCAACTCTTTTATTGACGTAACTCAAGACGCGGAATTGGCCCGCAAAGCAGGATTATATTATTATACAGGATATGAATCTCAAAATATAAGAGCCAAAAATGAAACTTTAGCTGTCTCTATAGTTCCGAGAATTACAGGTATAACGATGTCCGACTTCCGCAGAATAGAAGATGAAATTCTCTACAACAGGCCTTTAGTAAAAAAAATTAAAGAAAGCATTACAAAATCTAAAGATCCTGCCAGTACAAAATTCTGGATGAGGAATTTCTTGAGTACGATTTATCAGCCATATACAGACGGTTACGATATCAGAAGCGTAGCCATAGGCGCCGCGTATCACATAGACAGAAATCTGCCATTTAGTCAAAATAAAGGATTCTTTTTTGATAAAGGCAATGTCTGCCTTTATAACAAAAATGTGCTTTCCTGGAACGGGTTTCTGTTTAAATACCAAGTTGACCAAATCATGAAGATGGAAGCTAACGGCAGAAAACCGACTCCTGAAATGATTAAAGAAATGTCACATCTCCAACAGTGGCTACAAAAGAAGTCTGGTAAAGATGTGAGAGTATTTATTCCAGACGAGATTTATATCAGGCACAGTTTGAACATTCGCGATGTGGTAGACCCGCTGACGGGGAAGGAGATTATTAAAGGGGGAACAGTACCCGAAAAGTCGATCGGCAGTTTTTCCTACGATTTCGATATGCGGGGCGGAGTCAAGAATTTATCTGCGAGAATTCCGCCGCTGCCAGTCTATAATTTCGGGATAGAAAGCGCTTTGGCTAGCAAAGTCAAGAATTTAGCAATTGTCGGGCGATCGTCCGGTTATGTCGGTATGGCTGTATCGGTGGGGCGAATTGCGACGGTGAATATTTATCAAGGACAAGGTGTGGGCGTGGCCGCTGGTTTGGCTAGTAAGTTCGGCGTGCCGCTGAATTCGATTACTTCGGCTGAAACGAAAAAAACTCTGGAGACTTTAACGGGGAAAACGACGTATTTGTCGGGGAGAGATACGAGTTATGGCGTGGATTATAAGGAGGTGAAGTAATCGAGGTATAGCAGTCGCCCGTGTTGCTATACGATGTTAAACCCGCCTACGAACTATAAACTTTTGTTTGAGTTTGAGAACAAAAAACGCAATTCCTGGAGTTTGATAACTGTTATTCATTGCGATACTTAATTATTGCAAGTTTTTTTACCAGTAGGACTAAGGCAAACAGAAAACCGGTTTTTCTGCAAAATCGTGGCTTTCTCCGAGAGAAGGCGGGTTTTGGATTAGGGATTTCTGTCAAATAAGATATTAAAAGGATTTAACCACTGAAGATGTCGAAACCTCATATTCGACGGCGCAAGCTTCCCCAACTCTTAGATATCCTCTCGATCTTCGCTCTGCTGCTGCTCGTATTCTGTAATAATGTTCTGAATATCCTCGGCTGCAATATCGACTTGTTCAGATTTGGTGTAAAGGGTCAGCAAAATGATTCCCGTTGCTGTTTGGACGTAGTAAATTAAACGGTATCCACCACTTTTACCTTTTTGAGTGTCGCTATTTCGGACTCTCAACTTGAAGACTGCATAACCCACTCCAGCAATTCGATCTCCTGGCAGTTCTCCCCGTGTGAGTTGTTCGATAATGGGCTGAATATCATTGCGAATGCTGCGGTATTTTTTTGCAAGAGTGCGTAAATTGCGATTGAAGGTTGGTGAAACTATAACTTGAATTAAGGGCAAGTCAGTCATTTTCAATTCCTTCCCACATTTGAGCAACCGAAATGGTTTGCCCAGTCATGGCTTCGTGCCAAGCTTGCCGAAAATCTTGTAGAAGCGCTGCTTTAGATTGGCCCTCTCCGTCAATTTCTGAGGGTTCTGGAATACTAAAAGAATTAGCAGGAGACATCTCTTGGATTTCGGCTGAGAAAACCTCTGGCAGATTATTTTGCGAAATGATTACCCCCTGACGTTGCTTTTGGCTTAGAAACTCTATAAAACTCGCAACTAATGCCAGATGTTCTGGAGAAAGTCGATCGAGCCATCGATCGATTTGATGTCGAAGTGCTGCTACATTCATAATGCCATCAAACCTTTTAATTTTACCTTCATTTTAACGTAAACCCGCCCCGCCTTGAATATCGCTATTCCCTCTGCCTCTGATGCGGATGCGGTTCAAAACTCTTCTCCTCCCTTCTGTGGCACAATCTTATATATAAAACCTGCACCCTCTCGCCAATGACCGCAAACCTACCCCCGCAATACGACCCCCAAGCCACCGAAGCCAAATGGCAAAAATACTGGGAAGACAACCAAACCTTCAAAGCTGACCCCGAAAAAGGTGGCGAACCTTACTGCGTCGTCATCCCGCCGCCCAACGTCACCGGCAGCCTCCACATGGGACACGCTTTTGAAGAGACGCTGATTGATGTACTCGTCCGCTATCACCGCATGACTGGACGCAATACCCTGTGGTTGCCGGGAACGGATCATGCTAGCATCGCAGTTCAAACTATTCTCGAAAAACAACTCAAAGCAGAAGGCAAAACTCGCCACGATTTAGGCCGAGAAAAATTCTTGGAACGGGCCTGGGAGTGGAAAGCGGAATCGGGCAATACTATTACTAATCAATTACGCAGTTTGGGCGTGTCTGTTGATTGGTCGCGTGAACGCTTTACGATGGATGAAGGCTTATCCGCTGCGGTTTTAGAAGCGTTTGTCCGCCTCTACGATGAGGGGCTGATTTATCGCGGCAATTACTTGGTGAATTGGTGTCCGGCTAGTCAGTCTGCTGTGTCGGATTTGGAGGTAGACCAGCAGGAAGTTGAGGGCCATTTGTGGCATTTCCGCTATCCTTTGACGGACGGTTCTGGTTATTTGGAGGTGGCGACGACTCGACCGGAAACGATGTTGGGCGATACTGGGGTGGCTGTGAATCCACAGGACGATCGCTACAAACATCTTATCGGTAAAACTGTCACTTTGCCGATCGCAAATCGCGAAATCCCCATCATTGCTGATGAGTTTGTCGATCCCACTTTCGGAACTGGTTGTGTCAAAGTAACTCCCGCCCACGACCCGAATGACTTCGAGATGGGTAAGCGTCACAATTTGCCGTTTATTAACATTATGAATAAGGACGGCACTTTAAATGAAAATGCCGGAGAGTTCCAGGGACAAGACCGATTTGTTGCCCGGAAAAATGTGGTGCAGCGGTTAGAAACTGACGGAGTTTTGGTTAAAATAGAAGATTATAAGCATACTGTTCCCTACAGCGAACGTGGCAAAGTTCCGGTGGAACCGTTGCTATCTACGCAATGGTTTGTGAAGATAGATCCTCTTTCTAAACGCGCTTTAGAAGCATTAGATCGAAGTAACTCACCAGTCTTTGTTCCTGACAGATGGACAAAGGTTTATCGCGATTGGCTGGTGAAGCTGAAGGATTGGTGTATCTCCCGACAATTGTGGTGGGGACACCAAATCCCGGCTTGGTATGCTGTTAGCGAAACTAACGGCGAAATTACTGACACAACGCCGTTTGTAGTGGCGAAAACTGAAGCTGAAGCTAGGGAAAAAGCTAAGGGTAAGTTTGGTCAGGATGTCCAGCTAGCAAGAGATCCAGACGTATTGGATACTTGGTTTTCGTCCGGGTTGTGGCCTTTCTCAACTTTGGGATGGCCTGACGAAACTAAAGATTTGGAGTTTTACTATCCGACAACTACTTTGGTAACGGGTTTTGATATCATCTTTTTCTGGGTTGCTAGAATGACGATGATGGCCGGACATTTTACTGAAAAGATGCCTTTTGATACTGTTTACATTCACGGTTTGGTGTTGGATGAAAACGGTCAGAAAATGTCTAAGAGTAAAAATAACGGTATTGACCCGCTGCTGTTGATTGGCAAGTACGGTACTGATGCTTTGCGCTACACTTTGGTTAAGGAAGTGGTAGGGGCCGGTCAAAATATTCGCATGGAGTACGATCGCAAAACTGATGAATCGAAATCTGTGGAAGCTTCGCGGAATTTCACTAATAAGTTGTGGAATGCCGCCAGGTTTGTGATGATGAATTTGGAGGGACAGACTCCGCAACAATTGGGAATTCCTCACCCCCCCCAGCCCCCCCTTACTAAGGGGGGGAGAGAGGAAGATTCCCTTGTTGACGGGCGGAGAGAGGAAGGGTTGGAATTGTGCGATCGCTGGATTCTTTCTCGCTATTATCAAGTTGTGCAACAAAGCCGCAATTGTTTGGAAAATTACGGTTTGGGGGAAGCGGCGAAGGGACTTTATGAGTTTATTTGGGGCGATTTCTGTGACTGGTATATTGAGTTAGTCAAGTCTCGCTTGCAACAGGATGCTGAACCAAATTCTAAGAAAGTGGCCCAGCAAACTTTTGCTTTTGTGTTGGAAGGGATTCTGAAACTACTGCATCCTTTTATGCCGCACATTACTGAGGAGATTTGGCACACTCTGACTCAAACAGGTGACGATCAATGTTTGGCTTTGCAAGCTTATCCTGAAGCTGATATCTCGCTAATAGATGCTGAATTGGAACAGCAGTTTGAGTTGTTGTTCGCTACAATTCGCACTATTCGCAATTTGCGGGCAGATGCTGATATCAAACCCAGTGTGAAGGTGACGGCGATTTTGCAAAGCGAAAGCGAGAAAGAACGCCAAATAATCTCAGATGGGGGCGTTTACATTCAGGATTTGGCAAAAGTCGAAAATCTGACCGTAACTGCTAGTTTGGATGCAGAACCCCCCCTTAATCCCCCCCTTGGTAAGGGGGGGCAAGGGGGGTCAATTGCTGGTGTTGTTGGTACTGTCCAAGTATTGATTCCTCTGGCTGGGGTGGTGGATTTGGCGGCTTTGCGTGCTAAATTAGAGAAGAAGTTGAGCAAGGTGGAAGCTGAAATTAAGCATACTGCGGCGCGTTTGACTAATCAGAAGTTTGTGGATAAGGCTACTCCTGATGTGGTTCAGGGCGCGAGGGATGCTTTGGCGGAAGCCGAAAAACAAGCGGAGATTTTGCGCGATCGGCTAAAGTTGTTTTAATAGTTGACTGTGGACTGTGGACAGTTGACTGTTTTTAGTCAATTTGTAGGCTGCGTGAGGGCGAAGAATCTTGGAATCCCAACGAAAATATTGACTCTCACGCACCGCAGGCGCGATCGGCTATAATCAAATAAGATTTTACAAGGTCTTTCGTTTTTAACTTAACTATTTAGAGATTTTAGTTTGGGATCTCATTATGCTATCAATAATTTATCCTCATATCGAGAAAGTAGCGGGTCAACCCGCACGGTTGCAGCGGATACCCCGCGTGCGGGTTGTTCAGATTGTGATGGATTATTTAGCTTACGGTTGGTCAGTCGAAGAAATGTGCCGCCAGCATCCTTATTTGATGCCGTCGGAGGCTCATGCAGCAATGGCTTATTACTTCGACTTTCAATCTGAAATTGAGCAGGAGATTCGCGCGGAATGGGAGCAGGTACAACAGGAAAAATCTTTGCTTTTACCTTCACCATTTTTCGTGAGAATGCGAGCTAAGGGATTATTGTAAGTGGCAATTTTTCTGTACATGGACGTTCACATTCCCCAAGCAATTACCGAGCAGTTGCGCCGTCGTGGTGTAGATGTTTTGACTGCGATCGAAGATGGTGCGACAGAATTGCCGGATGATGAACTTTTGGAACGTGCCACTCAGCTAGGGAGAGTATTGTTTACTCAAGATATCCGTTTTAGGGCAATGGCTCAAGATTGGCAGCGTCAGGAAAGACAGTTTGCTGGTTTGATATTTGGACATCAGCTAGGCGGTACGATCGGACAATTTGTTAAGGATTTGGAACTCATTACTTTAGCCTCGGAATCTGATGAATGGATGAATGCTGTTGAGTATATTCCTTTTTAGGACGCTCGCACTTCCGTGTGAGAAAAATAGTAAAAATTAGGTCAAACAAAAATTACCAATCACTAATTACCCTCATGTTATATTTAGCCCAAGTACAAAATCAGGAAATTTTAGGCCAGATAAGTCTGCAATTGCTGGCTTGCCAAAATTCGGATGATACTTGGGCTATTCTTAGTGAAGAAAGTTTCTTGACATTACCGAAAGATTTTGCTCAAAATCCAATTAACTCTGGAACTAATGTTTTAAATGAAGGGATTTTAGTATTAGCAGACATTGACGAAAATAGCAAAGTTTTGCATATTCAAGCAGCTACCAACTGGGTACTACAATTAGTTGAGAAATATTTAACAACAGGCTTTACTCCCGATTTTTTACAGCAAGAAGCCCAGAAAGCAGAAGATTGGCGGCAATCTCTCACTTTGCAAAGTCAAGAATTGTCTCGCCGTTTGATTGAAGTTGAAGCCCGCCGAGAACAAATTCAAAATTTAGAAGCAAAACTCCTGCAGGAAAAGCAATTGTTGGAAAGTTCGATCGACCAATTGAAAATTTTACCCGCTACACCGCCACTTTGACTTAGATTAACACAAAACAGGCAGGGACACGGCACTAGCGCGTCCCCATAAACCTAATATGCAATTTGCTGGACATCATATAATTTGTAACTTGACCAATACCCCTTACCCGTTGCCGAATCGCCAGCAAAATTGCCTGCGGCTAGAGCACTTTTGACTTCATCCAAGCGGCGGGGAGACACAGCAGTTTCTGAGAATTGCTAACATAAGCCCGCTTCTGGAAAACATCGTACTGATTGCGTTCGATCGCATTTAAGATTCTGCTGTACAGCATTGTAGCAGCCCAAACAGTCCAGCGGATATCGGGACTGAGCACTTTAATTCCTGGTTCGGCGCTGGCGTATAATTTGCGAGCTCGCTGAATTTGAAACCGCATCAATTCCCGCCAGCGGTTGTCAATTACACCGTTGAATAAATCTTCTTCGGTGTAGTTAAACAAGGCTAAGTCTTCTAAGGGAATGTAAATGCGGCCGCGGCGGGCGTCTTCTCCGACATCGCGCAGAATATTAGTCAACTGCTTGGCAATACCGAGGGAGATGGCTTCTTCTTTGGGAATTCTATTCCCCCAGTGCCAATTCCAGTTAGCAGCGGAGCTCGATTCGCCTACACCCATGACAGACATCGACATCAGCCCTACAGTACCCGCTACTCGATAACAGTAAAGATTGAGCTCTTCAAAAGTTTCGTAGCGGCTGCGGTACAAGTCCATTTGCTGGCCCGCAATCATCTCTCGAAACGGCCCAATGTCGATCGGGAAACGAGACAGCGTATCCACCAACGCTACGTCGTAGTCGTCGTGAGGATGGCCGGCAAACACAGATTCTAGGCGTTTTTCCCACAGATTGAGGGTTTCAGGGGTCGTTGCATCAGAACCAGGCCCGTCTACGAGTTCGTCGGTGCGGCGGCACCAGACGTAAATCGCCCAAATCGCCCGACGCTTGGCTTCGGGCATGAGTTGAGTGCCTAAATAAAAATTTTTGGCATAACTCGCCGTGACTTGGCGGCACAGTTCGTAGGATTCATCCAAAGAGGCCAGAGTTCTCATGCACTGGAGTTTTGACAGTTGCAGCATCCGAGAATAAGAAATTTAAAGATTAGAATTGACACTCCCCCGTTTAGAAAACGGGAGATTTTTTACGTCTTTATGAAAAATTCTTAATTTTTCATTGGTTATTGGCCGTCGAAATAGCCTGCGCTGTCAGCTTACCAGAAAGCACGGCACCTTCCATACTCGCAAGATAACGCTGCATTGTATAATCCCCCGTTAGATAGAAATTGCTAATGGGAGTTGTTTGTGTGGGACGGCACTGCTGGCGTCCGGGAGTGGCTTTGTAGACGGAACGTGGGGTTTTGACTACGTGATATTTGAGCAGTTTGGCTGGTTCTGGGATTTGATCGGGAAAGAGTTTTTCTAACTCGACCATTGTGGCTGCGACGATATCTTCGTCGGATTTGCCGATCCAGTCTTTGGCCGGTGCGAGTACCAGTTCCAGCATTGATTTGTCTGGGTTGGCATATTCGCGGCAGGTGTTGCTCATGTCGGCGTAGACGCTCAGCAGGGGCGATCGCGAGAACAGCAAATGGTCGATTTCAGTTAGCTTGCGATCGAACCACAAGTGTACATTAATGACGGGTACTCCCTCCAAACCTTCGAGCTGTTTGAAATAATCCATTTCGCCCCAAGCTTTCGGCATCATCAACTTCAGCGGGTCAACGGGCATCGCGGAAACGTAAATATCGGCCGTCAGAATTTCGGACTCTGCCCCTTTTACGCCCCGAATCTGGAAGCCGCGCACCGTGTTGTCCTCGTTGAGCAAAAACTCCCCGATGGGTGCATTCAGCCGTACTTCACCGCCCCGCTCAGTTATGTAGTCTACCATCGGCTGACACAACCTCTCTGTGGGGGAACCGTCTAAAAAGGCCATTTTCGAGCCTTTTGTCTCTTGCAAGAAGCGGTTGAGGGCTGTCAGCAGTATGGTTGCGGATATTTCGTGGGGGTCGATGAAGTTGAGCGCCTTGGACATGGCGATGAATACTTCTTTTTCGACTCTGGGGGGGACGTTTTGCTTTTTCAGCCAGTCGGAAAAGGAGTATTTGTCCATTTCTTCGACGTATTTTTGGCCCTGAAGTATCGCCGGAATCAAACCAATGCCGAAACTGATTTTTTCGGCCCAGGTGAGCATATCGTTGTTTCTCAGGATAGCCACAAGGCCGTTGAAGGGAGCCGGAATATTGGGAAAATCAAAGCGGGAATAGGTTCCGGGGGCTTCTGGCTGATTGAAAATCATCGAGTGCTCTTTCCATTGCAGCCGGTCTTCAATGTCAAGTTCTTTGAAGAGTTGGAGCATATTTGGGTATGCGCCGAAGAAGATGTGGAGGCCGGTTTCGTACCAGTCGCCGTCTGCATCTTTCCATGCGGCTACTTTGCCGCCGAGTACGTCCCGACTTTCTAGGAGGATGGGGGTGTGGCCCGCGTCGGTAAGATATTTAGCGCAGGAAAGTCCTGCTAAGCCTGCTCCGGCGATCGCAACTCGCATTTGATACTACTTGGCCTCTGTGTTCGCTTCGGTTTAATTATACTTTACAACTCGTTACATTTTTTTGGGAAATCTGTAGGGACACGGCTGTGCTTGGATGTGTCAACCAACACGTTAAACCGACAGTCCCACAGTCCGACAGTCCTCGCACCCGATAGTCCGGCAAGGGTTGAAACCCCTGCCTCAAAGCAAAAGTCCTCTGAAAGAGGACTAATAGACCTCTTGCAAAAATAACTAGGACGGGCAAGATGCCCATCCTATAAAAAACATTTTTTCTTGTGGAACGGGCATCTTGCCCGTTCCAAAATTTGATTAAAAGGACTTTTGCAAGAGGACTAATGAGTTCTTCTTCAGTCCTCTTGAGCGAGGACTTTCGCTATTAGACAGGGAATTCATTCCCTGGCGGACTGCCGGGTAAGCGAGAAGACTGGCGGAGGAAAAGAGGACACGGCATTGCCGTTTCCCTACCGCAAAATCCTCAATTTTCATGCACGAAATATGTAACTATCGCCCAATTATTTGTAGGGAAACGGCACTGCCGTCTCCTCTTCTTTCCCCTGCAAACGTGGGATCTACTTCCTGTCCCCCCCTTATTAAGGGGGGTTAGGGGGGATCTCCGGGTGATGCTGCAAAGGTGCGATAGGCCGCTAATGCTGCTTGTTTCACGGTTTCTGGCACAATCGGAAAAGTAGTCAAAATATAAGTAAATTCGGCTTCGGTTAAGCCGTAAAGGTGGGCGATGATGCCGTCTAATTCGGCTCGCAATTGAGCGCGTTCTGTTTCATCGGTAACGCCTTCTCGGTGGGAGTGTAAGCCGACTTCTTGGGCTAATTCGTCAAATTCTGGGGCGGTGCAGATTAGTTTGGCAGCGCGCTGTACGATATCGGTGAAGTATTTGTCACCTGATGTTAATCTTGGGACAGGTGTCTGGTAAATATAAAACATATTGATATTGGCAGAAACCATTTGGCGAATGTAAAAATCTAGCACCAAAGAATTAAGTATCGCTTGACATAAAATAGTTTCATTATTTGATATTTTATCCATCCCTGATGAAACTAACATTGAATTTCCACAAACTACTTTTTGGGGAACAGCACTTACAATTATTGTTCTACTGTCAGTATTACGAGCTATGGATCTCAATCCCAAACGGTAACACTGATAGTCTAATTTTTGACCGTTATCTACGCCATTCCTTCCTAATAAAGCTTTCCTCCCTTCTTTCTCATCTACCCAGTACCTCGGTTCAGCGTATAGATGAGTAAACTGATGAATCATCTTACCTTCATAAAGTGGCAGTCTCCCTTTCCCTGGTTCTTGCTGGAATAAATGACTGTCATTAGTCATGTCAAATTCACGAGTTAACCGCAGATTCCATTTCCCCTCAATCTGTTCGCCCAGTAAAGGGAATTGCAGCATTTTCTCAGCAATCCGAATATCTCCCTCATTTTTAAACTCCATCACCGACAGAGAGTCAGGAGATAAGCGACGAATCAAGTTAACAGAAATCTCAATACATTCATCTTGATTGTTCAGAAAAGTATCGAGTTTGTCCACCCGAATCGCTTCTCGCGGATTGATGCGGAAAGCAGCTTGAAATGACTCTGTACTTTTACCTTTCTCAAAAGTGAGCAAGCAAAACTTGAAGCTGTGATGCACTCCTTCAAAAATAAACCTTTCATTGGACAAACCAAACAGCGCATCAATCTCAGTCTGAACAAATAACATTTCCCGCAGTTGCTTAGTTCCCAAATCAGTATAAACTCCAGAAGGAATGATGATGCCGCACTCGCCATTTGGGCGTAAGAGGTTAAAACATTGCTCTAGAAAAAGCTTGTAGAAGTTAATATCAGTGCCAGATTTTTTACCGTTGACAATTGAAATCTGATTTTTGTACTGTTCTGCTGAACGGTAGTAAGCGCTAACATGAGGAAATTCACTCAAATATTTTAACCAAGTTTCAGCAATCTCAGGGTTTTGCAGAATTTTATTTTGCTCTTTTTCAAAAGTTTTGATATCCATCTTACTTTTTTTTGCTAGTTCGTTATGCTGCACAAAAAACTCTCTAGCATTTGGCTTAAAAATTTCCCAAGGCGGATTAGTAATAATCGCATCAAATCCGCCCCGTTGATGCAAAATTTCATCAAACTCATAGCCCCAGTGAAAAGGCTGCAAAGCTTCTATATCAGCTATAGAAAGGCTACGCTTAATCGGCTTACCGCTAATCTGTGATTGTTCAAACTTAATTTTTAATTGCTGGAAATCTTCCAACAAAATCTTATTAATATTTTCGATAGCCGGCGCTTTCTTTTCGGCAATTTCATCTCGTAAACTCTGCAAGTTTTGGCTATAGGTACTCGCATGACGATAGATAGAAATCAGACGGTTTTTCTCCTCTAATACTTGTCTGTATGTCTTGTGAAACAAATTTAACTGAGTTCCACTTCCTTCATATTCTGCGTCATCTACCCGCAGTAATCCAATTAAGGAATTGCCCGCCATGATGTTAAAATCAATATTCGGCAAGGGTTCCAAGTCGTTGACATTCTGCGCGGCCGAAACTAAGGCTAAAAATAGTCGCAGTTTAGCAATTTCCACTGCTTCCGGCATGATATCCACGCCGTAGAGGTTGTCGCTAATAATCTTTTTTTTGATATAGTAGTTGAGTGAACTATGCTCCTTTTCGATGTCTTTTAGGTAGTCATTGAGGTAATTATCATTTAAAAACTTGCTTGTACCAAAGACTGTTGAATAGATGTAAATTAGCGTTTTCATCGCTGCAACTAAAAACGCGCCGGAACCGCAGGCTGGGTCTAATAATGTTAAGTTGGGGAGGATGTCTGTTAGCAGCCTGCGGCAGAGATTGGCATCGAGATTGGTGAGGAGTTCGGTGATGGTTTCAAAGTGATGGGGAGAAGAACCCCCCCGGCCCCCCTTGCTAAGGGGGGAGGAAGAGTTGGAAGAGTTGGATGCGTTGTTTTGCTGATCAAGAGAACCCCCCCGGCCCCCCTTGCTAAGGGGGGAGGAAGAGTTGGAAGAGTTGGATGCGTTGTTTTGCTGATCAAGAG
>NZ_JAUBTR010000022.1:0-41875 GCF_036705045.1 Microcoleus sp. BR0-C5 | reverse complement strand
ATCCCCCCCGGCCCCCCTTAGTAAGGGGGGAGGAAGAGGGAGATTCCACATTAGTAAGGGGGGAGGAAGAGGAAGAGGGGGAGGAAGAGTTGGAAGAGTTAAGGGATTGGTTGACTCTATCGAGGATTAGTTTGTTGATTGTGCGATCGCACAAATATTCAGTAATCTCCGGCCTGGTATAATAAGCCCCAAAGGCTTTTTGGTTAATGTATTTCTCAAAGATGTATCCCAAAACCGCCGGGTTAATTTCGTTTTCCTTGCCGCCCACTGTATCATCGAGATTCCAAGAATAGGCGGCAAATAAATTAAATATTTTCTCAAAAGCAGCATCGGGTATGGCGATATTCGGATAATTTTGTTCGATGGGATGTTCTAGAAACAGTCCCCCATTCAAATATTTAACATCGCCGATTAATTCTGTAACGCCTTCCTCCCGCGAATCCAGAGGTTTAGCAAATCCATCAAAAAACAGTGTTTTCAAGAATTGCGAGTAAAATAAATCCGTTCCCCGCTGCTTGCTTTCGGCTAATTTATCCTGCAAATACAGGATTTTGCCGCTGTCGATAAACCCTTTGCGCTGCAAAAAATAAACAAACATCAAACGGTTGAGTAAAACCGAAGTATACCAGCGTCTGTCTGTTTCTTTGTCAATGCCGCGAATCACACTTAAAAATTCAACGTGTTGCTGTTTAAACTCTTCAAAAAACTTTTTAGTTACTCGTTCGACATCCAAGCCAGCCTGCAATCTTTGGGCGACATCAATCACCGAAAGCGTTTCTAATTCTTCTAAATCAACCTTTAAAGCTGTCACTTTACTCAGCAGCAAATCGCAAGGTTCCCGTTTCACGTATACATGATCGCGGGGATAAAGCTTTGTACCTTCGCGCTTCACCCAATACCAGAGACATTTGGTGCGATTTTCATCAATAAAAATCAACAGATTTTCGGCGGAAATTTGGACGATTTCGCGATAAATCGTCAGTCTTTCGGCGCTGTTGGGGATATTTCCGCTAGCGCTGGTAATTTCATATACAACTACTCCGTTAAGTTGGGCGATTGCCTTTCGGGAATAAGTCTCGCCTTCTATTTCTACAGGTACGGTTTTGTGGGAGGATGGATTATCCCAACCGAGTTTTTGGACGAATAATTTGTTGAATTCAAAGTCTTGAAGAAATTCGCGGGATTCTTTAAGTGTGGGCGGCATAGTTATATATGAAGGAAGAAGGGAGAACTGTAGTAGGGACACGGCATCGTGCCCAAGGCGTGTCAACTTAACGTTAAACCGAGAGTCCGACAGTCCGACAGGGGTTGAAACCCCTGTCTCAAAGCGAAAGTCCTCTTAAGAGGACTGAGAAGAAAAATTTTCAATTCATGAGTCGTCTTTAGACGACTTTCGCTATTAGACAGTCCGACAGGGGTTGAAACCCCTGTCTCAAAGCGAAAGTCCTCTTAAGAGGACTGAGAAGAAAAATTTTCAATTCATGAGTCGTCTTTAGACGACTTTCGCTATTAGACAGGGAATTCATTCCCTGGCGGACTAGCTGGATGGTGAGAGGAATGGCGGACTGACAGCTTTCTCCTGAAACAAGCCTAAAGAACAAATAATCATCGGTTCCCGTTTGTCTTCGTCTTCATTGACTATACACAAACGGTCATCCATCCGCAAACCCACGACTAATTCTGCTAATTGTCGATCGCCAATACCGCTTTTTAACTGCCGATTTAACGTGTCAATTGCCGACTGGCGCAGGGGATAGCGGTAAATTTCATCGATGGCTTTTGACAAATCATCGGATGCAAATATTGTACCATTCATTTCCTTAAAGTAACTCTTCAAACGTTCGTATGTTCGGAACCGGGCCCCGGAAGGCCGGCCCAATTGTCCGCCCGCAGTTAACTCTTCTTCTGCTATCAACTCTGCACCTTTTGTGACTAATTCGTGATGCTGTTTGTCTCTGGGAATGGCTGGTGTTGCTTCGTCGCAGGCGGCAATTCTTAAAATTGCGAGTTGCGATTGACTAACGCTATTGCCATCGCGATCGACCCAAATTAACGAATCATTTCCCTCGGCGGTTTTCATGTACAATAAAACTCCTTCGGGTTGCAAGGGTGCGGGAGTATGATTGCGAGTTGAATAAACTACATTTGGCATTGACTCAATGGTTTTTTTCAAAATTGGGTTGTTGTCCGTGGCATTTTTCCAAATTTGAAAAGCTTCCGATGTTAAGTCAACTTCGGCATCTTCTTCGCCATCTAAAATTCCTGATTTTTCATTGTAAATATCGAGAATGACTTGAGGTGAGTCATCCTCAAAAAATGTCTCATCAGTTCCAACAACTTCGGCATTTTCTTGCAAGCGTCGGCGCAGTCTTTCGCGCAGGTTGATAATGCGATCGACTCCTTCGTCTGGCAAAAACGAATAGCACAAAATGCGATCGGCTTTTTGACCGATTCTGTCCACTCTTCCCGCCCGCTGAATTAACCGAATAATTGCCCAAGGTAAGTCATAATTAACGATAATCGCACTGTCTTGTAAGTTGTGACCTTCACTCAGAATGTCGGTGGCAATTAAGATTCGCAATTCTCGTTCTGGGGAGATTTTGTCACGCTTACCGTTGCTAGTCGGACTAAACCGAAATGTGAGCTCGGTGGGGTCTTTTGATTTACCTGTCACCGATGCAGCGCCCGCAATATTTAGCTTAGCTAAATTATCAGTTATATAGCGGACTGTATCGGCAAACTGAGTAAAAATTAATACTTTCTCATGGGGGTGAGTTTCTGTGAGCAATTTCACTAAAGCAGCTAACTTTTCATCGGGTTGAGAATGCCATTCACCGCAACTTTGCAAGACTTCTATCAGACAGCGGGCATCTTCTAGCAAATCCCGTCTTAACTTCTTGGTATCAAAAAAGTCTGATTTGAGCCATTTAAATCTGCGCGGGTAGCGCGTTTGATATTCTCGATAAACAACTTCTGCCCGCTGTTGAAAACTCTTTTGAGTTAACAGCAATTCGGCTTCGATATCTAAAACTTCGCCCGCATCATCTTCGATTTCTTCGCTTTCAAAACTGCTAACCACCACAGAATCAGCATCTTCATCGCTGTTGCGGGTATCCAACAATTCTGCATCCTGGGTGCCGATCGGAATATCGCAGTTGTGGTCGATCGCATATAAGTAGATAAAATTCCGCAGGATGTGGCGCTCGATCGACTGAATAAAGGCACTACCGCTGCTTTCTAGGCGTTTAAACAGGTTTGTCCGCGAAAATCCCATTAACCGGCGACCCCCACGGAATAAGGCATTTAACTGCCGCTGTTCTGCTTCAGTCGGCTTTTGTTTGGGTTTTTTGGCAATGTAATTTCCGAGTCCGTAACGCGGCAGATTTAGTGCATTGATGACTTCGACAATTTCCTCAAAGTCAAGCTGGGAGTTAGTTTGGGAAGTTTCCGAGGAAAACTTAATGGTTCTGGGAAGGCGATCGGGAAAATACGATCGCGTGCGATCTGCAAATTCTAAATATTTGCGCTTCTTCTCTGCGTCAGTTTCCGCATAATTTTCTTTTATAAACGAGCGAGTGCGTCTCACCATGTAGCGCTTCATCAAATCTCGCCAATCATCAGGATGTTCGCTTTTTTCAAAAGCAGCTAAAGAGCGCACGGAACATTGATGCCGCTTAATAAATTCTAACTCTCCTTGACTGCCTCCGCCCAATTGATTCAGCAAAGCTTCGGGCCGCAGTCCTAAATTTTGGTCTTCAGGAATAAACAGCCGCAACTGAGAAGATAAATCTAAATAGGTTTTGTTGTAGGGAGTTGCTGAAAGCAATATACATTTACTTTCGTTGATTGCAATATATTCTTGAATCGCGCGATATCGCTTGCCTTCGCGGTTTCTGAGGTTGTGACTTTCATCAATTAACACAACTCGATAGCGGCGCAATTCTGGCAATTCTTGCTGTACCAGACTGATCGATAAGACTTTCGCAAGCAGGCGAAAGTTATCTGCATATTCCTGCCACATTTTTACCAAATTTTTGGGACAAATAATCAGAGTTTCCAAGAGACAGTCTTCTTGTAAAATTTTGGCGATCGCCGTACCGACTAAAGTTTTACCCAACCCTACAACGTCGCCAATAATCACGCCTCCCCGTCTGGTAATGTGACGGGCGGCTAACTTAACCGATTCTTCTTGAAATTTAAATAAACCCTTAAAATCGCGGGGAATCTGAAACTCAGCAATACCTGCGATCGCCTCGCGCGACAAATGATAGACAATGTTGAGATAGATGTGATAAGGTGGAATTAGTTCGGCTCTCGCCCAACTGCGATCGATAATTTCTGCGAGTTCTTTAGAAATATCAACGCAGCCGTATTCTTCCCAGCGATCGTCAAACCATTTTTGCAACTTATTACAAACATCTTGATCGGGAATCTCAATATTCAATTCTCCTTGTTTTGATAGTCCAGATAAAGTCAGATTACTGCTACCTAAAAAACCTACAATTGGAGTGATTGGGTCGTTGCGGTGAACGAGATACAGCTTAGCGTGCAGCGGATAAGCTAAAAATAATTTAACAATAACTTTTCCGGTTTTAATTTGATAGCTTAACCTGCGTAATCCTGCTTCATCGCTATCATTGGGAGCGCCTATTGTCAACTGCTGGCGAAATTCCTCAGCCATCCGTTTTTTGAGGCGAATAATGGCATTATTGTCAATCCCGCTGTGATGGGTAATGAGGCTAAAACTAGCATTCAATTCCTCGGCGGGCAACCTTTGCATTCCGATTAAAAGGCGGCAGCAGGCTCCTTGGTTTCCGACATAGGCTTCGATTAAATCGCCAATTCTCCGCCATCCCCGGAGATTGAAATAGCCAACGCAAAAATCTGCCCGATAGGAGAGTTTAATGGTGTCTCGCAATGCTTGTAGCAGCGGCAGTTGAATGTTGTCAAAAATGCGCGGCACTTGGTTTCCTCTGTTATATTAGTTGTACCTAAAAAAGTTTGTAGTAAGGACTTTAGTCATTAAAAAATCACAGGGAAGGAGTAAAGTCCTCACTACAAACCTGCTTACAATTCCGGTTCAATTCCAGCCGATCGCAACTGAGCGCGCAATTGCTCTAATTGGTCTTCTGCTTGTTGAGCTCTTTCTTGTTCGCGATCGGCTCTTTGCCGCTCTTGTTCTGCTCTTTCAGATCCAGATAACAACAGATTCCCTTCACTATCCCACCAGCGCAACCAAGGTAATTCCACATTTTGATACACTCCTTGCCAAATTCCCAATTCCACTCCTAACGGTTCAATGGGATAATGACCGCGATCGTTTGCAGCAACTAATTGATACCTATTTTCGATCAGGTGATAGACTTCAACGCTAGCCTTAGTTACTTCATAAATCCCGTAAAATGCCGGATGGATGACATTTTCATAAATCCAGAATTTTCCCGGCTTAGTTTCCTGTTGACCCGATCGCAACAAAGGCGTTCTATCCCGTTCTTCTGCACCATTGCCCGATACAAATTCTAACACAATTAACGGTGCTACAAATTCTTGCCACATCACATAAGAACGGCGCAATTGACCGTCTAGTGCGGGCGGGACATTCGGCACATAAAACCAGTCTGGCGCTTCTGCACCCTTTTCTAACGGGTCAGTTAATCGCCAATAAATACCGCTGTCTTGACCGATACAATAGTTACCATCTGAATGAATGCTTTGGAAGACGGGAGTAATTGAATCGGTTAACAGAATGCTTTGGGGATGTTCTTGAAAATTCTTCACAAAAGTGCCGTCTGATTCTGGTAATTGAGTGTGATCCGGCCATCCTGCGGGATTGTTTTCGACATCGAGGGAGAATTTCATAATTTTATTTCGATCGCGGGCATTGTTGGAGCGAGATTGTGATTTTGATTGTAGGCAAACTCGATACATCTAACTCATGCCTCTATCTCCCAATCTTCCAGATGCAAACCCTCAACGCGGCTAAACTCGCGGGTATTGTGAGTTACCACGATTAGGTTGTTGGCAAGAGCAATAGAGGAAATCAAAAGGTCATTAGGACCAATGGGTGTCCCCGATTCAGCTAATTGAGCGCGAATTTGACCGTAAATTAGGGCAGACTGGTCATCAAAAGGCAAACTTACAAACTCATTGAAAAAAAGTTCTAGTCGAGCTAGATTGCTATCTTGACGAGAACTTTTAAAAGCACCCCAGTAAAGTTCTGCTTTAACTACAGAGCATATTGCTACATCACCTGAGCGCATCATTGCTAGTCGGCGAGATACCGATGAGTTGCGGTCTGGATTTAACAAACGGATGCAAGTATTGGTGTCTAAAAGATAAATCACAGCAATTCTTCCCGGATTTCATATTCCAACTGCTCAGGACGAACAAGCGGTTCTCCCTCCCAACTTCCTATTACTGTCTCAAAAAAACCGGGCGGCCAGCCTAAATCTTCCGGTGTTTTAGCCTCAGTTGCTGGTACAATGGGCTGGAAAACTACAATAACTTCCAACTCTGTATCTTTGATACCACCGGGGATTTGCAAATGCAACATCCCGTCGGAACCAACGCGCGATCGTACTTTAATACTTTGCATAATTAACCCGCTAAATTTGCTTTCTATTCTAGTTTAAACAGCATAGGTTGGGCCAGTGCAATGAAACCCAACACATAATGCCGATCCGGGTTAACGCAAATTCCACCTACACGCGCCTGCAACCCGCCGCGCGTACCCAGCCAACCCCAGCAACCTGAACCGCAGGTGAGGCAATCCCCCTGCAGCCCCCGCTTCTCGACGCGGTACAATAAGTGCAATCATACTTAACGCTTATATTGAAAAAGTTACACACAACGCCACAGGAGACAACAGACGCATGGGTAAAGTAGTTGGCATTGACCTCGGAACAACAAACTCAGTAGTAGCCGTCATGGAAGGCGGCAAACCGGTTGTGATTGCCAATGCAGAAGGGATGCGGACAACTCCCTCGGTAGTTGCTTTCACAAAGGAAGGAGAACGCCTGGTGGGACAGATGGCCAGACGCCAGACTGTTCTCAACCCGCAAAACACCTTTTACGCCGTCAAGCGGTACATCGGACGCAAATATACCGAACTGACTCCAGAATCAAAGCGCGTCCCTTACACAACTCGCCGCGACGAAAACGGGAACATCAAAATCAAGTGTCCGCGCCTGAAAAAAGATTTTGCCCCAGAGGAAATTTCGGCGATGGTGTTGCGGAAACTGGCCGATGAAGCCAGCCGCTATCTGGGACAAGAGGTAACGGGGGCTGTAATTACTGTTCCCGCTTATTTCAACGACTCGCAGCGGCAGGCGACGCGGGATGCTGGACGAATTGCCGGACTTGAAGTCAAACGGATTTTAAATGAGCCGACAGCGGCTTCTTTGGCTTACGGTTTGGAGAGGCGAGAAAGTCAAACTATTTTAGTGTTTGATTTGGGCGGCGGTACTTTTGATGTGTCGATTTTAGACGTGGGAGATGGAGTATTTGAAGTTAAAGCAACTAGCGGCGATACTCAATTGGGCGGCAATGATTTTGACTCCAAAATTGTTGATTGGTTGGCAGAACAATTCTTAGAAAAAGAAGGAATTGATTTGCGTCGCAACCGCCAAGCTTTGCAGCGCTTGATCGAAGCGGCAGAAAAAGCCAAGATTGAGCTGTCGGGAGTCGGTGTCACCGAGATTAATTTGCCGTTTATTGATGCGAACGAAGACGGGCCTTTGCATCTGGAAACGCGACTAACTCGCGGTCAATTTGAGGGGCTGTGCACAGATTTGGTGCAGCGGCTACGGCGGCCAGTCAAACAAGCTTTGGCTGATGCAAGTTTGAGTCCTTCTCGCATTGATGAAGTTGTGTTGGTCGGCGGTTCGACTCGCATTCCTTTGGTGCAGGAAGTTGTTCGCAACCTGATTGATAAAGAACCGAATCAAAATGTCAATCCCGATGAAGTTGTGGCGGTGGGTGCGGCAATTCAGGCAGGGATTTTGGGTGGCGATGTCCGCGATGTGCTGCTGTTGGATGTGACGCCGCTGTCGCTGGGTTTGGAAACGATCGGCGGGGTGATGAAAAAACTGATTCCTCGGAATACTACTATTCCCGTCAGGCGATCGGACATTTTTTCGACTGCTGAAAACAACCAAACTGTGGTAGAAATTCACGTGATCCAAGGGGAACGGGAATTAGGCAGAGATAATAAGTCTTTGGGACGGTTTAAACTAACTGGAATTCCGCCGGCACCGCGAGGGATTCCGCAGGTGCAAGTAGCTTTTGATATTGATGCTAACGGGATGCTGTTGGTGACTGCTTTGGACAAAACTACCGGCAGGGAACAAAGCATTACTGTGCAAGGTGCTTCGACGCTGACTCAGCAGGAAGTGAATCAAATGATTCGCGATGCGGAACAGTTTGCTCAAGCTGATAAGTTGCAGCGGGAAAAGGTAGAAAAACGCAATCGCGCTGAAGCTTTAGCTTATCAAGCCGAGCGGCAGTTGCGAGAAGTTGCGCTCGATCGCGGAATGCAGTTTGCTCAAAGAAGCCGCCAGCGAATTGAAACTTTAATTAGGGAATTGCGAGACAGTTTGGAACGCAATGATGAGCGGGGAGTTGACCAAGTTGGTTCGGATTTGCAAGATGCTCTTTACGATTTGAGCCGGGAAGTTTCAGCTTTTGCTGATGATGACGATGATGACGATTTCTTTGAGTCTGTGAAGCGGACTTTTACGGGCGACGGTACTAAGCGGCGCAGCGATGACAGCAGCTATTATACCAATGCTAAACCGTACAGGCGATCGACTGTCGATCCACTGCCGGATCGCATGGGCGATCGTATGAACGATCGTATGGGCGATCGCATGGGCGATCGTATGGGCGATCGCATGGGCGATCGTAGAAGCAGTGCTAATCGCCCCACTCGCCCTTATCAAAATCAAAGCGACGATTGGGATGATGACGACGATTGGCTGTAATTGAAGGAAGAAGGAAGAAGGAAGAGGGAAGAAGGAAGAAGGAAAATAGCGGATTTTCAGCAGAGAATGTGTGACGGCTCTTTTCCTAATTCTTCTGGGATCCTTTCTTTCTCCTCTCCTAAACTAGACTTCTTTGAATTAGATAAAGATTACTATGATAAGTAAGGAGAAAATTATGTGGTATGACCCATAGAGAACAATACATCTGGCAGCGGGGTATTTATCTTTGTCAACTTTGCTACGAATTAACTAAATATTTTCATTCCTCGGAAATATATAGTATTACCAGTCAAATTCGCCGTGCATCTGTATCAGTACCAGCTAACATTGCGGAGGGATATGGGCGTGTTACTAGACAACAGTATATTCGATATTTGCGAATAGCTCTCGGTTCGCTCAGAGAACTGGATACTCATCTAGTGATTTCTGAAAGAGTAGGGTTAGCAGCACCAGAAAAAATCTCACCCGTTATCAAAGAAGCAGATGAACTCACACGATTAATTGTCAGTACAATCAACAAACTACAAGGATAAAACCTCATCCTTCTTCCCTCATCCTTCTTCCCTCATCCTTATTCCCTCATCCCTCATCCCTCATCCCTCATCCTTCTTCCCTCTTCCTTCTTCCCTCATCCCTCATCCTTCTTCCCTCATCCTTATTCCCTCTTCCTTCTTCCCTCTTCCTTCTTCCTTCTTCCTTCTTCCTTCTTCCTTCTTCCTTCTTCCTTCTTCCTTCTTCCTTATTCCCTCATCCTTCTTCCTTCTTCCTTCTTCCTTCTTCCTTCTTCCTTCTCTAACTATGCAGAATTTTCGCAATTACTATCTAATTTTGGGAGTGCCCAAAGATGCCACGGCTGATGAGATTAAGAAAGCGTATCGACGGCTAGCTAGACAGTTGCACCCTGACGTAAATCCGGGGGACAAATCGGCTGAAGATAGGTTTAAGGATATTAATGAAGCTTACGATATTCTTTCCGATATTGACAAGCGGGCTCAATACGACCAGTTTAGTAAATTCTGGAAACAAAAAGGATTTCAAGGCAAGCAAGGGGTGCGGCTTCCCAATTTTAAAAGCTGGGGAAACAGTAAATCTACCCGGAAAAAACCCGCCGAAGAGGTCGATTTTAGCGATTACTCTGACTTTAATAAATTTCTGGATCAAGTGCTCGGAAGACGCCGGGAAGTCAGGATGGCGACTGCAAATGATGCACCGCGAGCAGCCTCCTATGAACCGTGGAGTACGGCTTCTAAGAAAACGAGTTATGTAGCTAATTCTAGGGAAGATAGAAGGGATATGGACGATCGCGAAATTCGACGGGATATGGACGATCGCGAAATTCGACGGGATATAGTCGATCGCGAAATTCGACGGGATATGGACGATCGCGAAATGCGACGGGAAACAGTCGATCGCGAAATTAGAAGAGACATTGAGGCTAAGCTGACTTTGCCTTTGGAAAGGGCTTATTCGGGCGGTACCGAGCGAATTCGTCTGGAAGATGGGCGATCAATCGAGGTAAATATGCCTCCTGCTATGGTATCAGGCCAGCGAATTCGCTTGCGAAATCAAGGTATTGGCGGCGGAGATTTATATTTAAAAATCACAGTTTCTCCCCATCCATTTTTTCGATTGGAAATGTCGGATGTTTGCTGCGAATTGCCACTGACTCCCAGCGAAGCGGTGTTGGGTGGAGATGTGGAAGTACCGACGCTGGACGGCCTGGTAAGGATGAAATTGCCACCTGGAGTAACGTCTGGAAAGCGGTTGCGGCTGGCTAACAAGGGCTATCCGACCGGAAATGGCGATCGGGGCGATCAATTGGTAGAAATTCAGGTGTTAATTCCCAAAGAAATTAGTGAAGAGGAACGGGAATTATACGAAAAGTTGCGGCAGGTTGAGTCTTTTAAACCACGTCAGGATTTGTCGGTATAGTTTTTTAGGGTGCGCGATTCGCACCGGAGACCTTGTTGGTATAATGTAATAGGGTGCGCCTCCCGCACCTCAAGCCTTAACTATTACAAATTTACCCATTACCTATATGTTCACATTTATCAATCCTAAGACTGATTTTGCCTTCAAAAAAATCTTCGGTTCTGAAAATAGCAAAGACATTCTCATTAGTTTTTTGAATGCCTTGCTGTATGACAGTCAGCCCACCATCGAAAGTTTACAAATTTTCGATCCTTATTCAGCTCCGCGAATTCGAGGTCTCAAGGAGACTTACTTAGATGTGAAAGCTAAGTTAAATGACGGCACATCAGTAATTATCGAGATGCAGGTTTTGAACGTAGAGGCTTTTGAAAAGCGGATTTTGTACAATGCAGCTAAAGCTTATTCCACGCAATTAGACACAGCAGAACAATATGTACTGTTGAATCCAGTGATTGCCTTGACAATTACTGATTTTGAAATGTTCGAGGATTTCAGTAAAGTAATTTCGCGGTTTGTTCTTAAGGAAAGAGAGTTCTTGAGTGACTATCTGAGTTACGATATTGAATTGGTATTTGTCGAGTTGCCTAAGTTCAAAAAAGGTCTTAACGAGTTAGAAACATTGACCGACAAGTGGCTTTATTTCCTCAAAACAGCTAGAGATTTAAATGCCGTACCTGAAACGATGGAAGCTGTACCAGAAATTAACAAAGCCTTTGCCATAGCAAGTAAAGCTAATTTAAATCGTGATGAGTTAGAGGATTTGGAAAGACAGGAAGTTTATATCCAAGATCGGCGAGGTGCAATCTCTAAAGCAGTGCGAATCGGAACAGAAAAAGGCAGAGAAGAAGGAATCAAAACAGGACAAATAGCACTAATTATTCGCCTGTTAGAACGTCGTGTAGGTGCTGTCACTCCCGAAGTTCAAACTCAAATAGGGGAATTGTCGATCGACCAATTGGAAAACTTAGGAGAAGCCTTGTTAAATTTTAACGACATATCAGATTTAACAGCTTGGCTGCAAACACAAGATTTACCCGCCGAATAGCCGTTAGCGGAGCCCTCGAAGAGGAGCGCACTTTCAGCAATCCTCGATCGCATAAGTAAAATTACTGTTGTGATTCTTCCTGAACTAGCAGAGAATTAATACTAAGGTAATTTTCCCACAATCAGGAGCAGTCTGCCGCGATGACTCAAATGCCCCCTCAATGCAACAATCTGCAAGAGCAAGTTGATTCTTTACTGCAACTGCTGCGTCAGGAATCCTCTTTGCGACAACAAGATATCACGGCGGTACAAGCTTCTCTGAAAAAGGCAATTTCTCCTGAGTTTGAAATTGTGTTTGCTGGCGCTTTCAGTGCGGGAAAATCTATGTTAATTAATGCTTTGCTGGAGCGAGAATTGCTCTACAGTGCAGAGGGACACGCGACAGGTACGGAATGTTATATCGCCTTTGCTGAGCCGGAAAAAGAGCGCGTTGTTCTAACTTTTTTGAGCGAGTTTGAGATTAGCCAGCAAGCTTCTGTGCTTTGCCATCAGTTAGGTTTAACTACTGAACTTAATATTAATCAAACAGATGTAGTGTCGCTGTTGTCTCAGGGATGTAACATAATTATTGAAACGGAAGGTGGCGAAAATAAATCCGAGGTAGCCAAAAAAGCTAAGGCTTTGATGCTGCTGTTAGAAGGTTTTGAGGCAAATCGCGATCGCATCCAAACTCTCGAAAACGCTACCTACTCGATGGAACAGTTTAACTTTTCCAATCTCAAAGAAGCTGCTAGTTATGCCCGTCGCGGTAGCAACAGTGCTGTACTCAAGCGAGTTGAATATTACTGTTATCATCCCTTGCTGGAAGATGGCAATATTATTATCGATACGCCGGGAATTGATGCGCCAGTGCAACGGGATGCAGAATTGACTTATGATAAGATTGAAAGCCCCGATACTTCGGCGGTTGTCTGCGTTTTGAAAGCAGCTTCGTCTGGGGAAATGACGACGGAAGAAACCGAGTTGATGGAAAAAACACGGGGAAATCCAGGAATTCGCGATCGGCTGTTTTACATTTTCAACCGGATCGACGAAACTTGGTACAACACGCAACTGCGACAGCGGTTAGAAAATCTGATTAATTCTGACTTTCGCGATACTGCGAGAGTTTACAAAACTAGCGGATTGTTGGGATTTTACGGCAGTTTGATTAAAAGTACCACAGGGCGCGATCGCTTTGGTTTAAATACAATCTTTGCCACCAGTCAAGAGCGAGTTTCTGGAGATGATAAATTAGATTCAGAATTGCTCGGTTATAGTGAAGAAACTCCGCAATTTATTAGCGAATTTAACCGATACTGTGCGAATTCCGGCAAGTTATCTCCCAGCAAATTTCGCATTTCAGTGAACAGCTACGAAACACCCAATGAAAACTACGTGCGGATTCTGGCAGAGCAAGGACAACCATTAATTGCTCAATTAATTCAAGATAGCGGAATCGAAGATTTTCGCACAGCCATCACCCGTTACCTCACAGAAGAAAAACGCCCGCAACTGTTCAAAAATCTAGCTGACGATTTAGAAGATTTGTGCATTCAACTGCGGAAACATTACCAAACAATTCAGCGCAATTTGGACAGCCAGCCCCGCGAAATTGAAGCAATGAAAGCCCAGGAACTTTTGCGGCTAAATCAAGAATTGCAGCAAGTTGGGGAGGAATTTCGCGAACATATCGCCGCAGAAGTCAATGAAATGATTATGAACAAATGCGATATTTTCGATATTGACTTTCGGCAATTGCAATCTCGGATGATCCGGCGCTTGGATGAATTGTTAGACGGATTTTCTGTTGAGGCGGCTTACGGACGCACTTTGCGGAATCATCCCCGCAATGCGACAGCACCTTTAATTGCTGTTTTAGTTGAAGCACTTTATTATTTAGCGAATCAGTTGGAAGATATTTTAGTAGAGGCTACTAAGTCACTGGTTGATAATTATTTCCAGTATTTAAAAGATAGCGTTCGCAAGTCGGAATACTATCGATTACTTTATCGGTTGTTGGGGAACGACGGGGGAATTGAACAGCAGTTAGAGGAGTTATCAAAGCGGGTTTCTGATGCTTTGGTAAATGCGGCGGGCGTTGAGTGCGATCGCTACGTGCGAGAAAGTCCCCGTTTTTACGACGAAGGCACATTTTCAATTTATCAATTCCGGGAAACATTGCAGCAAACATCTCAAGGTTACGACTGCGAAAACATGGTAGATGCCCAACCGGCAATTCGGCAATTATTGCGGCTGGATTTTGAGCCGAAAGTATCTATAACTATTCGGCAAACTTTCCGCCAAACTGTCAACCAAACCCTGAAAGAGCATTTGTTACCGATGGCCCAAAAGCAAGCTGATGATATTTTGCAGAAATACAGTCAAGCCCGCGATTATTTGGAGCAAACTTTGGCACAGGAGGCGGAGGAAAAGATTGCTAAGAATCTGCGGCTGCAAGCTGAGAACGAGCAGAAGATTCAAGAGTACGATCGGGCAGTTTCTGGGATTAATAGTTGTTTGCAGGCGATGAAGTTGCACGAGCATTTGTTGCCTGTAATTGGACAAAATGATAGCGTTTCGGTGGATGGTGAATGATTGGAAACCAGGCGATTGGAAACCAGGCGATTGGAAATCGCGGCTACACAGACAAAACCCGCCTGCGCGGGTTGAAAACATTCTTAGTCCGCGGAGGCGGACATCGTTTGTATAGCCGCGAATTCTATTCGCCGGGATTATTGCCAAAAGAGAGATACTACTCTAAAATAGTTAGGATGATAGTTTAAAAAACTTAGATATCAATATGGAAGATAAATTTGATTTTCACAACTGCGGTAATGATGATGCTTTATCTTTTGGTAACGCAATGCTTAAAATAGAAACACTCAAGAAAACAGTAAATAAAGTTTTGCCTGAAAATGGGTTAGGAGAGACACTCAATCGTTCGTTAAGCCAACAGAATCTAGATATTGATGTCGGTTTAACTACTGACCAAACACGTTATTTATATGAAAACTGGTTTGGTAAAGGTATAGATTGTGAAATTCTCAGAGTGGGTGCTCAGGGCTGGCAGAAAGGAAAGATTAAGCTCAAACTCAATGTCACTATAGAGTTTTGCCCCGACGAACCCGAAGTCGAAGAAACACCAGAAAACAACGAATCAGAAACTAGCAAACCAGAATCTCCACTTGACGATTTGCGCCGCCAACTTCTCAATCAAGAAAATCAACCGAACAATTCATGACTAAAACCCCCAGAATTCGCATTCCCCCAGAAGTCAGAAAATACGTATTCACCCGCAACAAATACCAGTGCCAAAGCTGCGGCCAAACCAAACTAGAAGCAGAACTGACGATCGATCATATCATCCCCCTAGCGCGCGGCGGCAGCAACGACATCAGCAACTTGCAAACCCTCTGTGGCACCTGCAACCAAAAGAAAACAGACAAACTCGACCCCCGCTTCCGCCGTCACTTTGACCTGTAATATCCTCCATAACATCCGCGTTAATCCGCGTTAATCTGCGGTTAAAAACTTCTACCATCGATAATACCGATAAGGATCGTCCCCATTCTCAAACTCCGTCTTGTAATCCCAGTGATAAAACTCCCGACTCGCACCGTTAAAAATATCTCCATCCGCCTTAAAACTTGCCCCTAAATTAGCCAAAATCTGAGCATTTGCCCGGGTTTGCCGCCAGCGAGTAAAACGCAAATAAGTCTTAGTATCAGCCTTCAAACTGTCCGGTTCAATCTGAGAAAAAATCGCCACACCCTTGCCCACTTTTATCCGACTTAACAAACCGTCAGCACCGATTTCTCCCCCAGACTTAATCAACCAAGTATCATAAAAAGAGCGCGATCGCAAATCTGAAGCACTAACCCCCTTCACCTCATCCCAACTCGGAACCGCCAGCGAACCCCCAAAATCCTGCGCTGGCTGCAAACCCACGCCCAAACCCGCAGCAGGGACTGGACGCGGCAAGAAAAATGCCTTCCCACCAGCATTCAAATAACCGCGCAAATCTGCATCTTTCAGATTCGCTTCTCTCCCCACAATCACCAAACCAACATCATTAGAAAGCGAACTAGCGCGCTGATAAATTACCCCCAAACTGTCCAACTTTTGGGCATCTCCATCTCCCCCTATTAAAACCACTTGATCCGGCTTTCCTAGTACCGGAGAATTCATCCCGTAACTCACAATTTGTTGCACTAACTGCGCCGCCCCAGCATCTACAGAATAATGGTCTTCCAAATCCAACTCGTTTAAAATCAGCCGCCCTTTTCCGTAATCCAATTCCATCAGCGGCGAATAAGCTAAATCAAACTCTGATTCCAAAATTGGGCGCCAACCGCTGCGGTGCGGCTTCTCAATTGAAGCGCTACTGACACCGCCGCGATTTCCCCAACGCCAGCCGTACCAATGTTTATTTGCCGGACTCAAATTAGGACCAGTTTGGATCGTATCTGGATAAGCTTCAACCAGCGTGCTTTCCCCCACCCAATCCCGCAAATCTTCACTGTCTAAACCGCTAATTGCCGGATGGTTGCTGTCAACTGGATAAGCGCGGCGGCTGACGTGACCGGCAACCCGGAAACCCATGTTTTCCAGCCATTCCCGGCGCTGAGGAAACACAATTGCTTTGCCGCCGTTTCGCACAAAATTTTCTAAACTTCCCGGCAAATTTTCCCCGCTAGAAAATGCTTCCCTACCAATAATTAAAAGCGATGAAACTTGCGAACCATTCCACGGTACAAGCTGATGACCTAACTGTTTTAACATTGCCGATGTTTTGCCCGCTGGATCGAAGATTGTCAGCGTATCCTTGCTTTTAGCTTGATTGGCAAAAACGCGGAAAGCAAATGTATCAGAATGCGATCGCTCGCCCACCCGTGCCGTCAAGCGAATTTCGCCGTCAGCCTTGCTAGAAATGGTATTTGGCAATTTTACTTCAATTGGGAAAAACAGCGTTCCTGCCTGCTCAATCATCCCTTTTTGCTCGCCTTTTTTTACTTCTTTGCCCGCCACCAAAACTCGCCAATTAAACGAAAATTCTTGCGCCGTCCGCGTATCGTTAATTAACACTACTTGCTTGGCCAGTTTTCCGCCCACAAACAAATTGTGATCTTTCGCAGTAAAAACCGGGCTAGCACCAGCAATCCAAGCCAAAGTCGAGCTATTATTATTGATAATTGCCTCACCCCCAGGATGAACAGTGTAAGCTTCGGGCTGGTAATAATTCAAAAGATTATTCGAGACTTGCTTCAAATAAACTCCCCGGCGACCCGGTTGAAATGCCCCAATATCCACCTTTTTTCTGCCAGCTTCGGAAAGTTCCCAACCATGTCCGTCATTCCAAGGAATCATTCCCCCAGAGATTCCAAAAGTCCGCCAACTCCGCCAAGTATTTGTACTGAATAACTGCTGTAACTTTTGAAAAGCTGGGGCAAAATCTAACTCTTTTTTAAAATGCCAGCTTTGATACTCCTGACCCTTGACAAATTGCTCCCGAATTTTAGATTTATAAGCGGCAGTTTCCAACTCGTAAGCCTGCTTGCCAAAATAAATTGCCGCAAACTCAGTCATCCAAGGTTCGCTGAGAATCGCCTGACCAAAACCTTTGCGGGCCCGCATCATCGTTGCGTGCAGAGGAGTCCCAAACTCGACTGCCATGTAGGGTCTTTCCCCGGTTTTAGTCCACTCAGAAATCCACTCTTCCCGTTCTTGCAAGGGAATCATATTTAAATAAGAATTCAGCGCATAAACATCGCCGAAGTTTGCGCCTTGGTGTATCATCACAGGTCTGGTTGGGTCTGCCGATTTAATCGCAGCTAAAGCGTCATTTCCTAGGGGAGTGTTAGCCCGCAAACGCTGGTTTTCGGAGGGACTGAGAGTTCCTTCTACTTTGCTTTTGCCGATGCGACGGGGATTTAGGTCGTCACCGTTGCCGAAAAAATTAGGACTTGTCGCCCACATTAATACTGATGGATGATTGCGGTAGCGGCGCATTTCAGTCACCATTCGGGCTTTCCAGCGGTCTTTCCACTGGGGGTTCTTCCAATTGCTTTTCAAAGCGACAGAACCAATGTCTAAAGCGGGAGCCATAATTGGAAAACCTTTGAGGTCTGCTCTTTCGGCAAATAACTCTCGGAAGTGCCATTTACCCCGTTCGTCGTGATTCCAAGGCCACATTTCTGTTATGTTAAAACCGGCCTTGACGTAGCCATCAATTAGCCTGTCCGAGACTTCTAATATCCCGCCTTGCCAAGAATCGGAGTGCAAGTTTGGTCGCAGCCGAAATTCAGTTCCATTTAAGAAAAATTTGCGCCCTTCTATCCAAAATTCGCGGAATCCAAAAGGTTGGTTGTATTGCGTGTCTATGCCGCTGCCTTTTACTTCTAATTGCAGGGTGTAAAGGTTGGGTTGCCCGACATCCCAAAGACGGGGATTTGGCCAATTCCACTGAACTTGTACGGTTTGAATGGGTTTAGCTTGAACCTTGGCATTTGCGGTGAATTTTTGTTGTACTTTGCCTTTTTCGTCGAGCATTTTCGCGATTAATTCAACTTGACCGTTTTGGGCAACGTCTTTGAGTTCTACATCTAATTTAACTTGCTTTTTTCGGGTGGAAGTTTGGACGAAAACATCGCTAATTAGCGGGCCTGGGGGAACGCTTAGAAGCCGCACTTCGCCGATGATTCCCCGCGATTGCAACTGGGATTTTTCTGTGTAGATTTCTGTGGGGCCCATGATGACGGCTTTTTCCTTTTCGTCGGATACTGCCAGGACTAAAATAGATAGGGTGTTTTGACCTAGGTTGGCTGCTTTGGTAATTTCAATAGTGCCGTAGGGCCATGAGATTTGACCGCAGTTAATGCCGTTGACAAAGATGACTGCATCGGTGCTGACTCTGGCTAAGTCGAGAAAAATTCGGCGGTTTGTCCAGTTGCCGGGAATGTCTATATTTCTCTGATACCAAGCTTTTGATAGTTGTTTGCTGTTGAAGTTTTCCCAATCTTGGTCGGTGCCGCGAGTGATGATTCCGGGTACGGATTGGTTGTTTTCTTTTTGCCAGTCTCCGGGCACCTGGATGGAGCCCCAACTTGGGGAGACGGGGGGGTTTTGGGGGTTGCCAACTGCGGGGACAAATTGCCAAGTTCCGTTGAGATAAATTTGGGATCGTTTGTTGTCGATCGCGCCTACAGTCGCGATGGTAAGATTGGGGAAGCCGATCGATATCGCTGAGCTGCTGGCGAAGTTGGGATTTTGCAGCGCGTAACCGACGAATCCAAAGAGGATGGCGGCTGCGAAAAATAATCCGATAATTTTGGCCAGCTTGTGATTCACTCGCTTATTTCTCCCAGAAATTAGATAATCTAATTTGTCTCTTGATCTATGATAGCAGTTGCTTCAGCAGCAATCCCGCAGCCAATCTGTCTCTAGGAAGATGGCACAGGGCAGACAAATGTGGTTCTGTATAGAAAAAATAAATACTTAGTTTGAAGTTAGTTTTCACACGGTTGTTTCATCGACATCAGCAATAGTGCGATCGCGCCATCGCTACAGGTCAACAAAAATGACTCGGTTTCAGGTCTTGCCCTTACCCCTTAAATCTTACAGCATTGCTACATTTAGCGCCGGCACGGCTTTACTGCTGACAACTCTGTTACTGTTTTCCTTCCAGGCCGCTCCTGCAATCTTACTTTTAGTCGCTGCCGTTATCGCTTGGTATGCTGGCTTAAAGTCCGCAGAACAAGAACTAGAAATAGAACGTAATATTATTTCAAAAGTAATTGACACGACAGCTTGCTTGATAGTAGTTCTCGACAGCCAAGGACGGATTGTCCGCTTTAACCAAGCTTGCGAAAAAACTACCGGCTACTCGACAGCAGAAGTTATCCATAAATATGTTTGGGATTTGTTCTTAATCCCCGAAGAAATAGAACCGGTTAAAACAGTTTTTACCCAGCTAAAAGTCGAACATTTTAACAGCGAATATCAAAACTATTGGCGCAGTAAAAACGGATCGAAACGCTTAATTTCTTGGTCGAATACTGTGACGACCGACAACGAGGGTTCGGTAGAATATGTGATAGGAACTGGCATTGATATTACTGACCGCCAGGAAGCAGAAATAGCCCTGGGTTTATCCTACACTAACCTAGAAAGCCGCGTCAAACAACGCACAGCAGAACTAACAGTAGCGAAAGAAGCGCTGCAAGCTCAAGAAGAACGATTTCGCTGTTTAAGTTCCTGTTCGCCTGTCGGCATTTTCATGGCAAATTTTGAGGGGCGCTACACCTATGCAAACCCACGCTGTCAGGCTATTTTCGGCTTAAGTTTGACAGAAATTTTAGGAAACGGTTGGGAGAATTGCATTCACCCGGAAGACAGCGATCGCGTATTGAGCCGATGGCTGGATTATACTCGGCAAGGTGGGGAATATGCGATCGAGTATCGCCTGCAAACACCACAGGGAATTGTCCGCTGGATTAACGTTTGTTCCTCGCCGATGTTCTCGGACTCCGGCGAACTCATCGGACACGTGGGCACGGTGAGAGATGTCACGGAAAGACAACAAGCGCAAGCAGCTTTGGCAAACAGCGAACAGCAACTGAGAACGCTGCTAGAAAATACGCCAGATATTATTATCCGTACTGACAAAGAACTGCGTTCTATGTATGTCAATCAAGCAGTTGAAAGAAGCCAAGGAAAACCGATTTCATTCTTCCTGGGTAAAACTATTCAAGAAATAGGAATGCCGCCGGAACTGTGCCAGATATGGGATGAAACCCTGCAAAAAGTGTTAGAAACAGGTCAAGAAGAAATTGTCGAATTTCAGGCTTTATCAATCAACGGCCTCCGAAATTATCAATCCCGCGTAGTTCCCGAATTTGACAAAAATGGCATACCAGAATCAGCCTTAATTGTCGCCCGCGATATTACAGAAATAAAACTTGCGGAAACTCAAAGATTGCAGTTAACAATCGAGCAAACAGCGAGGGAAAAAGCGGAAGTTGAACAGCAGCGCTCGGCATTTTTAGCAGAAGTCAGCAAAATGCTCGCTGCTGCGTTTGATGGGGAAACGGCGCTGCAAAAGGTAGCAGAATTAGCAATAAATTCGATCGCGGACGGGTGCTGCATTCATTTGACCGAAACCGACTCAAAAGTGCGCCGAGTCGCTGCTGCTCACGCAGAACCCTCTATAGTTGATAGTCTGAATAACTTGAGACTCCGCAGTCTGATCGCCGACAATGCTGTTAACGGCTATCCGCTGGTAATCCGCAGCGGAAAATCCGAATTAATTGCCGAAGTGGATGAGGAGATTTTAGCAGCAGGAGCCGAAAATGCAGCAGAATTGGAAAAATTGCGATCGCTCAATATCGGATCTCACGCTTGCGTACCACTGAGGGCTCGCGGGCGTGTAATGGGTTCCATCACTTGCTTTACCTCAAAGTTGGGCCGCCGCTACAGTGCAGAAGACATGGCAATGCTAGAAGATTTAGCATACCGCGTGGCGATCGCCCTCGACAACGCCAGACTTTACACAGAAGCGCAGCAAGCACTATCTCAAACATCGCAATCCTTTGCCTTAATTGACGCGCTGTTAGAAGCATCTCCCCTAGCGATTTGCTTTCTGGATAGCGAAATGCGCTTCATCCGTATCAATCAAGTATTAGCAGAACTCAACGGTTTGCCGATAGAACAGCATCTCGGCCAAGACTTCCGGCAATTGTTGCCAAAACATGCAGCCAAATTTGCGCCGATAATTCAGCAAGTTTTAGAAACCGGTCAGCCTGTTTTAAACTTAGAAATGAGCGGCGAACCTGATGGGAAACCGGGATATTTCGGTTACTGGCTAGCCAACTACTATCCAGTGAAAAATGAAAGAGAAGAAATAATGGGAGTCGGGCTAATTATCACAGATATTACCGCAGCCAAACAAACAGAATTAGCTCTGCGGGAAAGCGAAATGCGCTTCCGCAGCGTGGTAGAATCTAACATGATCGGCATCGGTTTCTGGGATGCCAGCGGCCAAGTTACTGACGCTAACGACGCCTTGCTGGAAATGATCGGATATACGAGGGAAGACTTAGTTTCGGGACAGATCCGCTGGCTCGAACTCACCGCGCCGGAATATGGAGAACTCGATCGCATCGCCCTCGCGCAAGTCGAAGCAGAAGGAAGTTGCACACCTTTTGAAAAAGAATATGTCCGCAAAGACGGCACCCGGTTCCCAGTTTTAGTCGGCGGCGGAAACTTCCAAGGATGCCAAGACAAAGGAGCATTCTTCGTACTAGATATCACCGATCGCAAACAAGCCCAAAATCAACTTCGAGAAAACGAAATACGCATTCGCCGCCAACTAGCAGAACTCGACTTAGTTTACAACACCACACCAGTCGGGCTGTGCTTTGTCGATACCAATTTGCGCTACATCCGCATCAACGAATGCCTCGCTGCGATCAACGGCAGATCGATCGCAGATCACATCGGGCGCACCGTTAGAGAAGTGATTCCCGAATGGGCTGATATGGTAGAGCGGATTTACCGCCAAGTGCTGGCGACGCAAACCCCCGTACTCGACTTGGAAGTTAAGGCCAAAACCAAGCAACAGCCTGGAGTTTTGCGGGATTGGCAAATCAGCTTTTACCCAGTGAGCGATGAATCAGGAACACTGCTGGGAGTCAGCACCGTGATTGCCGAAATCACCGATCGCAAACAAGCAAAACGGGTAATGCAGCAAAGCGAATCTTTATTCCGGCGGCTGTTAGATTCCAATATTTTTGGAGTCGCGATCGGCGATTTTAGCGGCCGCATCGCCTACGCCAACCAATCCCTGCTCAACATGGTCGGCTATACCCGCTCAGACTTGCTCTCCGGTCAAATGCGGTGGGACATCATGACCCCCCCCGAATACCTGCACCTCGACGCCGTGGCAGCCCAAGAACTGCGGGCTAAGGGAGTCGCAACTCCTTTCAAGAAAGAGTACATCCGCAAAGATGGCAGCCGCGTGCCGATTCTGATGGGCGGGACAACCCTGTGCCCGGACGATCGCGAACCAGAGACGATCGTCGCATTCTACATCGACTTGACCGAGATCGCGCGGGTGGAAGCAGAACTCAAACACAATCAAGAACGGCTGCAAATCGCTCAGCAAGCAGGAAAAATCGGAACTTTTGAATTGAACGTCCAAACCAATGAGATCGCGGGGACGCCTGAATTAGAGGCTTTGTACGGGCTGCCTGCAGGCGGTTTAGACAGCTATCAAAGTTGGGTGGAAATGGTGCATCCAGACGATCGCACTGTTACCGAACAACAGGTGCAAGCTGCAGGAGCGTCCGGGGAGGAATTAAACATAGAGTTCCGCATCTGCCGCGCGGACAAAAGCGTGGGCTGGATTGCTTGCAGGGCTAAGGTATTTCAGGACGATCGCGGTTTGCCTGTGCGGATGATCGGGGTGAACGTCGATATCACCGATCGCAAACAAGCAGAAGCAGCGCGATCGCACCTCCATCAAACTTTAGAAGCCTTGATTCAGGCTTGTCCCCTAGCAATTACTGTTTTGGACTGCGACGACGGCACTGTCAAAATGTGGAACCCAGCCGCCGAGAGGATTTTTGGCTGGCATGAATCAGAGGCGGTAGGTCAATTTGTGCCCAGCGTTCCCGCAGACAAGCGGGAGGAATTCACGGCTAATTTGAAAGGAATTCGCGAAGGAAACGCGATCGCCGGCATGGAAACCCAGCGCCAAAGGAAAGACGGCAGCTTGATCGACATCAGTTTGTGGGCAACTCCAGTCCGCGATAGCAACGGCAATATCAACTGTATGTCGATCATCGCCGACATCAGCGATCGCAAGCAAGTCGAGGCCGGGCGCGCTCAGTTGCTCGAGCGCGAACAGGCCGCGCGGGCGGAAGCAGAAGCTATCAGCCGCCGGAAAGACGAGTTTCTAGACTCTCTTTCCCACGAATTGCGAACGCCTTTAAATGTGATTCATGGGTGGGCACAGATTCTGCGCGCCCACCCCTACAACGAAGATAAATTAGCTTCGGGTTTGGAAGCCATTGAGCGTCAGTCGAAGGTGCAGATGCAGCTAGTGGAAGATTTGCTCGACGTTTCCAGGATTATTCAAGGCAAGCTGGCCCTGAAACCAGGCTGGTTCTACATGGTAAGGACGATCGAGGAGGCTCATAATTCAGTTCGTTCGGCAGCCGAGGCCAAGTCTGTCACCGTTTCGTTAGAACTTGACCCCGCAGTCAGCTTGATGTGGGGCGACGCCCAGAGGTTGCAGCAGGTAGTGTGGAATTTGCTGACTAACGCTGTGAAGTTTACGCATTCGGGGGGAAATGTGCAAGTGCGCTTGTCTGCGGTGGCTGTTAGCGATTCCTCATCACCCAATTACGTGCAAATTATTGTCAGCGATACCGGAAAGGGCATTCCTGCTGAGTTTCTGCCCTACGTCTTCGACCGCTTCCGACAAGCAGACGCCTCGAAAACTAAGGCTGACAGCGGTTTGGGACTGGGATTGGCGATCGTCGAGCACTTGGTGCAACTCCACGGGGGTACTGTGACGGCAGAAAGCCCCGGTAAAGACCAGGGTGCGACATTTACGGTGACACTGCCACTCAAACAGCCTCGGAGTAAGAAGGGGCAGTTGAGAGGAGTCGCCACCGGATATTTTAGTCAGTGAGCTCGGTATGACCGTTGAGGACGGCTACTCGCTGATCCGCAAAGTGCGATCGTCCGAATCCGACAACATCAAGCGCTTGCCGGCCGTGGCGCTGACAGCTTATGCTAGCGAAGAAGAGCGCGATCGGGCGATCGCCACTGGTTACGACGAACACGTGAACAAAGCCGATCGAACCCGCTCTCTTCGCCAGCGTTTTAGCCAAGTTAACAAATTTGCATTAGGGCGATCGGGCATTACTGCAAACTCTGACCAAAAGTAATTTAATCCGGCGCCACCGGATTTATCAGGGGTCAATTCTTCACTCTAAAATCTAAAATCTAAAATCTAAAATCGATTGACTGCTGTATACTAAAAAACAAAGAGTGGGAGAGTGAAGGAGCAAAGATTATTCCTACAGCAGCGCAGTTACTCAAATGCTTTGTAGTTTGCTACGAGTTAACAAATATGTATCAGCCTATCTACATAGTGCGGCTCGATGAACGCACAAATAACGTCTACATTTTGGCTGGTGAAACTATCGAAATAGAGATTTATCCTAACGGGCAATGGAGATACTCTGATGAACAGACCTAATTTTCAAACTATGAGCAGAAAGGAATTGCGAGCTTACGTACTTGCTCACCGAGAAGATAATGAGGCTTTCTATGCTTTTGTCGATCGGCTGCATGAATCTGTAGCCGTAACAGAGGCAGCAGTTGTTAAATGGTTGCACTTCCAGCACCCGAATCAAACTATTAATAAACTTCCCGAAAGCTGCTCTAGCTTGAGTTTGACCGATTCCGAGGGAAATAAAACAGAAGTTAAAATTCAAAATATGGGCAGTTCTCTGCCAACCAATAAGCCATTTATAGAGCTTTTAATTAACGACACGATCGCCGAGAGACAAAAAGAAATTAGAAAAGTTATCACAGTTTTTGTAAGTAAAAATGAATCAAATGCCAAACAGCTAGAAACAGAACTGACAGAAGCAAATTTTGACAGCAGGGCCCAATCTTCGCTGGTAGTTGGCTATATTGAACCCGGAGGAACATTTCAGAGCCTGTAGGGCGCGCCAATTGGAGGGAAAGGCACGCTACAGCAGTTAAAATAGGATTATCAGCGCAATTGGTTCACATCCATGCCCATTTATCCCCTCAACCGCCCAGTCGCCAAACTTTTCAGCAAGCTTCCCCTGCGAGGGGTTCTGATTGTTCCCTTTGTTTTGCAAACGGTAAGTGTAGTTGGGCTAGTGGGCTTTCTTTCTTTCAAAAGTAGTCAGGAATCAGTCGAGGATGTAGCGCATCAGCTAATCGAACAAGTAGGAGAACGTACCCGCGATCGCCTCACCGATAATAATGGGCCCTCGGCAATCAATACCTTTCTGGCTAGGCTGCAATTCTCGGCTTCAGGACAAACTTTTATTATGGATCGATCGGGCAATCTGATTGCCACATCCACACTAGAAACACCCTTGGTGACGCCAACAAAAAAGCAACCGACGCCATTGCTAGCCACCAGCAGCAAGGATGCCCGAACGCGAGATATTGCTCGACAACTCACCAACGGATTTGGCAACTTCCGCACGCTGCAAACAACCCAGCGATTTACCTTGGCGAACAAGGGCGATAGGCAGTTTGTCCGTGTCACTCCCTATCGAGATTTCCGGGGCTTGGATTGGTTGATTGTGGTGGTGGTGCCAGAGTCTGATTTCATGGCTCGCATTCAAGCAAATACGCGCAATACATTGTGGTTATTAACCGGTACACTGCCGCTGGCGATCGCGATCGGATTGTTGACTTCCCGTTGGGTAACAAAGCCAATTATGCGCTTGAATACCGCCGCCAAAAAAGTTGCAAAAGGCGAATGGGATCAACCTTTAGAAATTAGACGCTTCGATGAAGTCGGAGAACTCGCCAATTCCTTCAATTTTATGGCAGCGCAACTGCAACAGGCTTTTGCAGACCAAAAATCTTTAAATGAAGCTTTAGCGCAGAGCGAGAGCCAACTCAAGCAATTTATCGAAGCCATACCTGCAGGAGTATCTATCCACGATGCCTCCGGTAAAGTCGTTTACTTCAACCAAACTGCCAAGCATTGGCTCGGCGTAGAAACTATCCCCGATTCGAATTTAGAAGAAGCAGTAGAAGTTTATCAAATCTACCGTCAAAACCAGCCGTATCCAACGGAAGAACTGCCCGCATTCCGAGCACTGCGCGGTGAAACAGTATTCCTTGAAGATGTAGAACTTCATCGAGATGGGAAATTTATTCCTTTTGAGGTGCGCGCCACACCAATTTTTGACGAAGGCGGAAATATTATTTATGCCATCAATGCTTTTTATAACATCGCACAGCGCAAACAATGGGAAAAAATATTAACTGACTACAATCACACTTTAGAAGCCGAAGTGGTCGAACGTACCGGCGCCTTAGCTCGTGCTAACGAATTATTACAATATGAAATTGCCGAGCGCAAATTGCTCGAACAAAAACTTTACACTTCTACTGAGCAAGTAGTGAAAATATTTGAGTCGATTACAGATATTGTATTGATTTTTGACTATGAAGAAAAAACCATCCAAATTATACCCACTAAGGGAATTTTTCAATACAACTATCAGACGAATCAGCTCGACTCCCTCATAGAACAATTTTTTCAGGAGGAAAGCGAGGAGATTTATTTCGCTCAAGTTAAACAGGCATTGGAAACCAAACAAACTATTAGTTTTGATTACAGTCTCCCGATTAATAACCAAGAAGTTTGGTTTGCTGCTAAAATTTCGCCACTTTCCGATAGCTCCGCTGTTTGGGTAGCGCGCGACATTAGCGATCGCCAGTTGGCGGAATCCCGACTGCTGGAAGCCCAAAAAATTGCCCGTATTGGCAGTTGGGAATACGATATTGCCACAGCAACAACCACTTGGAGTGAAGAACTCTATCGCATTTATGAGCTCGATCCGACTCAAAAACCGCTGCCAAACGAACAATTAATCGAGCGTTTTCATCCAGAAGATCGATCGCGCTATCTGGCAATGGTGCGCGATCAAGCTATGTCGGGGCAAAGCTTTGAAATCGATCTGCGGCTGCTCCGAAGAGATGGCTCCCTCAGTTACATTGAAGTCCGAGGGAAACCTGTTTATGATGAAAAAGGGCAGTTGCTCCGTTTGTTCGGCACTGTTTTGGATATTAGCGAGCGCAAACAAGCCGAGTCAGCTTTGCGAGAAAGCGCCCAGGGAGAACAAGCCATCGCCCGATCGATCGATCGCATCCGCCAATCCTTAGATATTGACACAATATTCAAAACCACAACCTCTGAACTGCGACAAACCCTAAAATGCGATCGAGTCGGTATCTATCGCTTTAATCCTGATTGGAGCGGGGAATTTGTTGCCGAGTCAATGGCTCCGGGCTGGATATCTCTGATGCAACAACCCGACAATTGTAATGTGCCAAACACTCTCGTCGAAGACTCTCGCTGTACCGTCAAAACTATGCAAGCCTCCGGTGAACCAGTGCAGGATACCTATCTACACAGAAATCAAGGTGGTATGTATGCTAGAGGCGTTCCTTACCGCATAATTGAAGACATATACAGCGCTGGCTTGAGTCCTTGCTACCTGCAACTTTTAGAGCAATTTCAAGCTAGAGCCTACGTTATTTTCCCCATATTTTGCGGCAGTCAACTTTGGGGTTTGCTCGCCAGCTATCAAAATTCTGCACCCCGCACTTGGCGCGAAGCAGAAATCAATATTGGGCTGCAAATTAGCACTCAACTGGGAGTCGCCTTACAACAAGCTCAATTGCTCGAAGCGACTCAAAAGCAAGCAGTACAGCTCCAACAAGCCGCCGGGGCCGCAGAAGCCGCCAACCTTGCCAAAAGCACTTTCCTGGCAAATATGAGCCACGAACTCCGCACCCCGCTAAACGCAATTCTGGGATTCTCCCAATTGATGCAGCGCTCTACCAACCTCACTCGCGAACAACAGGAAAATATCCGTATCATCAACCGCAGCGGAGAACACTTGCTAGCTCTGATCAATCAAATATTAGATTTAGCCAAAATAGAGGCGGGACGCATTACAATCAACCCAACAAAATTTCAATTAAGCAGCCTGCTGAACGAGGTGGAAGAGATGTTTCAACTCCAGGCACGGGAGCAACAATTGCAGTTAATATTTGACTGCTCTAGCGAAACTCCCGAATACGTGCAAACCGATCAACTTAAGTTGCGCCAAGTTTTGATTAATCTGCTTTCTAACGCCATTAAATTTACGAAACAAGGAGTAATTAGGTTAAGAGTAAGTGCATTTATAGACCGTAAAAATCAGCAATTACCCATCAGTAATTACCAATTACATTTTGAAATAGAAGACACGGGTGCCGGCATAGCTGCTGATGAGTTAGATAAGCTTTTTCAAGCCTTTGTGCAAACCAAAACAGGAACAAAATCTCAGCAAGGAACAGGCTTGGGGCTGGCTATCAGCCAACAGTTTATCAAGCTGATGGGCAGCATCATTACTGTACGCAGTGAAGTAGGACGCGGCACCACCTTCGCGTTTGATATCCCCGTCACCGCCGTTGATGCCCCCCCGACTCAACCCGTACAGCCACCGCGTCGGGTGATAGCGCTGGAACGCAACCAGCCACGCTATCGTATTTTGATTGTGGACGATCGATCGGACAACCGCCAACTGCTGATCAAACTCCTCGCTGGCTTTAACTTTGAACTCGAAGAAGCCAGCAATGGCATGGAAGCTATTGAAATGTGGTCGAGTTTTGAGCCACACTTAATTTTTATGGATATGTGGATGCCCGTGATGGATGGACATGAAGCAACCAAACGCATTAAAGCCACCGTTAAAGGTCAAGCTACGGCAATTATTGCCGTGAGTGCCGGTAACGCGGAAGAAGCGAAAACCGTTACTGTATCAGATGATTGCGATGACTTTATCCACAAACCCTTTCGAGATACAGAAATTTTTGCCACCCTGCACAAACATCTGGGAGTGCGTTACATTTACGGTGAACCGGAGAGTGTTCCCGATTCAACTCAAATCGAGGCTCCGACTCCAGAGACTCTTGCAGCTTTACCCGCAGATTGGCTGGCAGCTTTAGAGAAAGCCACAATTGAGTGCGATTTAGAGTTAATTCTGATCCAAATTGAGCAAATTCGCGATCGCAATGACGCTTTAGCTAGCGCCCTAGCCGCATTGGCTAACGAGTTTCATTTCAATCAAATACTAGCTCTCATCCATCCCGAAACGAAATAGAAATGATATTATACCCGGTTCGTAGTGAGTATGACCGTCCTCATAAAACCCGCTAGGACGATCGTACTCACTACAAACCTATAAAGGTTATTTTACCGAACTAGATATGAATTACGAACCAACTCCCGTCTTAAAAGGGAATATTTTAATTGTTGATGATATTCCGGCTAATTTGCAACTTTTAGCTCAAATACTCTCGCAGCAAGGGTACAAAACACGCACCGCACCCGACGGCAAACTAGCGCTGCGGTCGATCGAGTTAACTCCTCCTGACTTGATTTTGCTCGACATCATGATGCCCGGTATGGACGGCTACCAAGTCTGCCAAGCATTGAAAGCTTCTCCCACAACCAAGGACATTCCAATTATTTTTATCAGTGCTTTGAATGAAGTATTAGATAAAGTCAAAGCCTTTGAAGTTGGTGGTATAGATTATATCACAAAACCGTTTCACGAACAAGAAGTTATCGCCCGCGTCTCAAATCAACTCGTGCAGCGCCAGTTGTTCCAGCAAACACAATCCTATGCCAAGCAACTCGAACAAAGCGTAACTGAACTAAAGAAAACTCAAGCTCAGTTAATACAGAAGGAAAAAATGGCTTCTTTAGGTCAGCTAGCGGCAGGAATTGCTCACGAAATCAACAATCCCGTCAGCTTTATCTACGGTAATATTGCTCTAGCGGCGGACTATGCACGAGATTTGCTTCGCCTCCTCGAATTGTACCGACATTACTACCCGCACCCCGTTGCAGAAATTATCAGCGAATTAGATGAGGTTCAACCCGAATTCATCGCAGAGGATTATCCAAAACTGCTGAAGTCGATGACAGAGGGTGCTTCTCGGATTAGCGAAATTGTGACGTCTTTGCGGAACTTCACCCGCCTTGGCGAACAAAAGTACAAGCGAGTCGATATTCATGAAGGCATTGACAATACTTTAGTTATTTTGCAACATCGGCTAAAGGGAACAAACAAAGCTGGTGAGATAGAGGTTATTAAAAACTACAGCCCACTGCCCAGAGTCACCTGTTACGCCAGTGAGTTAAATCAGGTGTTCATGAACCTGTTAACTAATGCTATTGATGCCCTGGAAAATCAACCGTCTCCCCGAAAAATTACCATCAGCACTTCCGTAAGTTGTGAGTCAGAATCGGCCCTGCACAATCAAGATTCAAAATTAGCCACTCACAACTATAAATCCGTTGTTATTCACATTGCCGATAACGGTTGTGGGATGAGTGAGGAAGTGCGCCACCAGATATTTGACCCATTTTTTACTACGAAGCCTGTAGGCCGCGGTATTGGATTAGGGTTGGCAATCAGTCACGATATTGTAGTGGAAAAACATCAAGGTCAAATAAGTTGTATTTCTGCTCCGGGCCGAGGAACCAAGTTAATTGTGCAGATTCCGATATCTGTTAAATTTTAATAAATTTCAACATTTTAAACTTTAACAGACCCAGAGAATATATGAGATAGATTGTACGCGAGCATCTGTTTAAGGTAAAACCGATAGTCCGTCAGTCCGTCAGGGGTTGAAACCCCTGCCTCAAAGCGAAAGTCCTCTAAAAGAGGACTAATAAATTATCCAGTCCTCTTTTAGAGGACTTTTGCTATTAGACAGGGAATTCATTCCCTGGCGGACTGCCGGGTGAGTGGGAGGACTGGCGGACTAAAAGCTTAAGTTGAGACCAATGGGCACGGCGCAGTCTCGAAAGCTGTGGGTAATATTAATTCCCATGCTACGGGATTTGATAGAATTCCTCATTACAAACAGGGGCTGATTGTGGGGAATTGACCAGAGAGCGTATTTACTTTAAATCCAGCAATCCGCTAGTTTTCAGCTTGGGATTAAACCGGATTTCTTCAGTTACGCCGCGAGCTTTCAGCAGCGCAAAAATTTCATTTTCCACGCGCCGCGCGACATTTTTCAACAATTTATCTTTTGCAATTTCATCGGCGAAGATACCTTCATAATTTGCCGTTTCTTGGGCAGTCATTACAGTTTTGGTGTCGATGGGATCGTTCCACTTGCCAGCATCGGCACCGTTACCTTGGGGTTGGGAACCGTTTTCGGCAATCCAACTTTCTCTAATGCTTTCTAGGATGGTGCGGCTGGGCTTGTCAATAGTTTGGACTTTCAGCCAGTAGCAATATTGGGTTTGGCGTACCAAATGCTGTTTTAGGCTGAGGTAAATGTCGCGAGAATAGCCGACAAATTGCAGCACTTTCTCGCTGTCAAAAATCGCGTAAACGCCGATTTTTCCCTGGAGAAAATCGGGCAATTTTCCCTCGGAGTCTATGTAGGGAATGAATTCTAAGCTGGCGAGAGATTGAATGTCTTCTGTCATCCGATTTTAGATTTTAGATTTTAGATTATAGATCTAACCACAGATTAACCAGCCTTTACCTAACTCTTAAAAACTCGATAGATTGCACAGAGGCGGCTGGGTTTAAATATTTTGGCTTGGAACATGAAATTAGGCGGGACGTTGACGATCGCAAAATCGCTCGATTCGTGATACTTTTCAAATTCCGCAGGCATTCCCTTCGGCGTCTCGCTGCTGTAAGGGACTGGCTGAAAAAGTAACTCGGCAAACTCAATGCGCGAGCATTGCAATTGTAGCGCTACTTGTTTGACAAAGCTTTCACCGGTTAATAAACCGAACAGTGCAGTTTTAGCATCGGGTTCGAGGACAAAACTGCTATCGTAGCTTTCAATAATCTTAAGACCCATTTTCTGTATACTCCTGACAGACGGCGGTTAACGGTTATCGGTTAAGTGTTTTGAGCGATCGACTTAATCCTGAATTTTACCTGAGATTGGCCGTTTTGAAGGCAGAAAGTATGCGGCAGGAGGTCAATCGATTTTAGATTTTAGATTTTAGATTTTAGATTAAAGAATTGAAGCATTGACCCCACGGATAAAGTCGGGGGCTTGTATCCTGGATGCTTTCGGTAAATAAAAATACCACAATCAGGAAATTTTGACCACTAGCCCTGATTTATTTGCCGATCGCTTTTATCATGTCGGTATCGCCATCTATCCGACTACGACTAAAAGGCTATGCAGAAGATTGAAAAAGCATCATTCCCAGCTTCCAGAAGTGCCCCGAACCAGCCGGACTGGCTAGAATTGGTAGAATACGCCTCTGTTGCTGGTTCCGCTATTGGCACGATTGCTGCAGGATTGTCGGGCCAAATTGTCTACGCTGCCGCCCCCTTAACCGCAGCACTCTCGCTAAATCTCGCCAATCGCCAGCGTTTCGAGCAACAAATGCAACAAAAGGCAAATTCTGCGATTACAGACGTACAAGCCGCAGTAGAACGTCGCTCGCAGCAAGTTCAGATACTACCTGGAGAACCTGCGGAACTCTACACCGCTGTCTCCGACTTGCAGCAAAAACTCCTGGGCTTGGAATCCGGCGTCATCGCCGAGGTACAAGCTGCCGTAGCCTCCCTCGAACGCCAAGCCCAGGCGCTGCCTGCAGATTCTCAGGATTTCCACACGCAACTGTCCGATTTGCAGCAAAAACTCCGCATTTTGGAAAATAGCGCCCTCAGAGAGCATGATTGGGAAAATGTCAACGTCCGATTTTTATTGATGGGCGAACAGTTAACTGAAGTTAAAACTATTACGGCTCAGTTACAGGAGCGATCGAACGAAGTAGACTTGGATCAAATCCAAGGTTCTCTCAAGCAATTGCAGGACTTGCTCGATCGACCCACAATAGATGCAGGGATGCTGCAAACCGAGATTCAGCATTTGCAGCAGCAAGTGTCCGAGTTGCAGAGGCAAAATCAAGAAATTGTCAAGCCTTATTTGCAGCGTCTGACTCGCGCCGTGAAGAAACTATCAGCAAATTAGTCTTACTTATTCGTTTTTCGTAGGGTGCAGCGCGGGCATCTTCCCGCAGTCTTTTGTAGGGTGCGCCGGGCCGCGCACCTTACCAATTACCCATTACCCGTTACTAAATTTTTGCCAAGCTTGCCAGAAAACATAAATCGATAACACTGCCAAGAGCGATCGAAAAGCTAAACTAACAATACGATCGGGCAATCTCGGCAAAAACCGCGTGCTCACCTGCGCGCCCAACAAACCGCCGCCGCCCAGAATTAACCCCACAACCCACAAAACATTCCCGCGCGCCGCGTGTCCCGCCGTCGCCGAAATTGCCGTGATGACGATGACGCCCAAGCTGGTTTGAATTGCGGTTTTAATGCTTTCTCCTAACAGCAAAATTTGCAGCGGAACCATAATTACACCGCCGCCTACACCGAACAAACCCGCTAATAAACCCGCCGCACTGCCGGTGGCAATTTTAGCAAAAGTTGGATTGAATAAAATATTTGAATTATTGGGTAATTCGTGATTGGTAATTGGTAATTGAGCATTGTCTCCTTGTCCGGCTTCTCCTCCTAGTTCCCCTTGTTCTGCTTCCGCTTTCTTCTTAGCTGTCAGGCGCTTGCGAACTTCAATCAAATAAATATTCACCCACAGCAACAGCCCAAAAGTAAGTAACAGCAAGTAAGGCGGAAATATCCCCGCCAAATAAGCACCGATTTGTGCTGTGATGACGGCGGGAAATCCGATGCCTGCGACTTGGCTCAAGTTGAGGTAGCCCATGCGCCAATTCTGGATGCTGCCAGAAATAGCTGTAATGACGATCGACAAACCGCTAGTAGCAACCGCTTCCACCGGAGCGTAATTGAGAGCCACCAACAAAGGCACGAGCACCGTACCGCCGCCGATACCCAAAAATCCAGCTAGAATTCCCGCAAAAATTCCCGCCGCACCCAACATCAATAATTCAGTGATACTCATTAGTCATTAGTCAGTAGTCAGTAGTCATTAGTCAACAGTTAACAGTTAACAGTTAACAGTCAACAGTCCACAGTCAACAGTCCACAGTCAACAGTCCACAATCAACAATCAAATTTTAAGAATCATTAGTCGTGCCATCGGGCATAATTGCCCGCCTCAAATCTGCATCGCGGAAGTTAGTTCGATTGAGATTAGCATCAATCAAAACCGCTTCCACCAAAACCGCCCCGCTAAAATTAGACCAGCACAGCTTTGCCCGGTACAAATTAGCACCGCTCAAATTAGCTCTTGCCAGCGTTGACCAACTCACATTAGCAACTCTCAAATTAGCATTGCTCAGATTAGCGTCGGTGAGATTAGCTCCAACCATCGTTACTTGGCGCAAGTCTGCACCAGCCAAGTTGGCCCCGCTCACCATCGCCCCGCTGAGAATTGCCTGAGTCAGATTAGCTCTTTCTAAAAGCGACTCGCTGAGGATGGCATTTGTCAGGTTTACCGCTTTGAGAGTTGACCAACTCAAATTTGCCTTCATCAAATTAATGCGAATCATGCTAGCGTCGGTTAAGTTGGCCGCAAACAAATTCGCTTCGGTAAAGTTGGCTTCGGTCAAATTAGCTTCGGTCAAATTAGCCTTGGTCATGTTGACTTCTCTCGCCATTGAGCCGCGCAGGTTGGCTCCCATAAGGTTAGCCCCGCTGAGATTGGCACGGCTCAAATCGGTACCGATGAGATTTGCTTCGCTGAGGTTGGCTTCCGTCAAGTCCACCCCTGCCAATTTCACCTCGCGCAAGTTCGCTCCCGTCAGGTTAGCGCCTTTGAGGTTTGCGTCTTGGAAATTCGATCGGGTAAAGTTAGCCTCGCTGAGGTTTACCCCTTTTAAGTCTGCCCCGACGAGGTTAATCTCTCGAAAATTTCTTTCTCCGGCCGCATATTGCCTCAGAATTCGATCGGCCTCCATGTCATTCGCCTCGCAATTTTTTTTAAACGTTAGAGTGATGGGTGTTACCACATCATCCCAGATAACTACGGTATTCACTCTGCACGCTGTACTATCTGTAGAATCTTTGCACTGTTTTCCTGGCAATGCTGTGCTACTCGCTCCTAAAGGGCCTGACAAATATCAAGGCTTCTGAGAAAATCAACAATAGGGTAAAACTATCGGCACTGGGCACTGAGTCAGTCGATTGTAGATTTGAGATTTTAGATTTGCTCCACAGATTCATCTGGGAGCCGGAAATTTGGTCTAAAATTATGGGCTCACCACGACGATTATCGGAAACTTGTATCCGTTTTGGGGCGAGCTGGCAGTTGACAACTGAACAACTGTCAACTGTCAACTGTCAACTGTCAACTGTCAACAGAGAAAGGAAATTTTAAAATGCCTGAAAATTTGAGAAGCCAAGCTGTGACTGGGGGCGTGCAGCGCGCGCCCAACCGGGCAATGCTGCGGGCAGTCGGTTTTGGTGACGGCGATTTCACTAAGCCGATTGTGGGGATTGCCAACGGGTACAGCACGATTACGCCCTGCAATATGGGATTGAACGAGCTCGCTTTGCGGGCTATTGCGGGTGCAAAGGAAGCAGGCGCCATGCCACAGATGTTCGGTACGATTACTATCAGCGACGGGATCTCGATGGGAACTCAAGGGATGAAATATTCTCTGGTGTCGAGAGATGTGATTGCGGATTCGATAGAAACTGTTTGCAACGGCCAAAGTATGGACGGGTTGCTGGCTGTCGGCGGTTGCGATAAAAATATGCCGGGGGCGATGATTGCGATCGCCCGCATGAACATTCCTGCTATTTTTGTTTACGGTGGCACGATCAAACCAGGACACCACAACGGACGGGATTTAACCGTTGTCAGCGCTTTTGAAGCAGTCGGCCAATTCAGCGCGGGCAAAATTGACGAAACAGAACTCAATGCAGTGGAACACAAAGCTTGTCCGGGTGCGGGTTCTTGCGGCGGAATGTTTACAGCAAATACGATGTCGAGCGCTTTTGAAGCGATGGGCATGAGTTTGCCTTATTCTTCGACAATGGCTGCTGAGGATGCCGAAAAAGCTGACAGCGCTGCCGAATCTGCAAAAGTTGTGGTGGAAGCGATCCGCAAACAGTTGTTACCGAGCCAGATTTTGACACGCAAGGCCTTTGAAAATGCGATCGCCGTCATCATGGCAGTCGGCGGTTCAACCAACGCTGTGCTGCATTTATTGGCCATTTCCAATGCGATCGGAGTTGAACTGTCCCTCGACGATTTTGAAACTATTCGAGCAAAAGTGCCAGTGCTGTGCGACCTCAAACCCAGCGGCAAATACGTAGCAACCGATTTGCACAAAGCCGGCGGCATTCCTCAAGTAATGAAAATGCTGCTAGAACAGGGTTTGCTGCACGGAGACGCGCTGACAATTACCGGTCAAACTGTTGCCGAAGTGTTAGCAGATATTCCCGCCGAACCCCGCACCGACCAAGATGTCATCCGTCCTTGGAATAATCCGATGTACGCCCAAGGACATTTAGCAATTCTCAGGGGAAATCTGGCAACAGAAGGAGCAGTTGCTAAAATTACAGGCGTTAAAAAACCGCAAATTACCGGTCCGGCGCGGGTATTTGAATCTGAAGAAGATTGTTTGGATGCAATTTTAGCCGGCAAAATTCAAGCCGGAGATGTGATTATCATCCGCTACGAAGGGCCCAAAGGCGGGCCGGGAATGCGCGAAATGTTAGCACCAACTTCGGCAATTATTGGCGCCGGTTTGGGCGATTCTGTAGGATTAATTACTGACGGCCGCTTCTCTGGCGGAACTTACGGCATGGTTGTCGGTCACGTTGCACCAGAGGCGCAAGTTGGCGGGACAATTGCTCTGGTAAAAGAGGGCGATTCGATTACGATTGATGCTCAAAATCGCTTGTTGCAGCTCAATGTTTCTGATGCAGAATTGGAGCAGCGGCGCGCTCTTTGGCAGCCTCCTAAACCTCGCTATACTAGGGGCGTTTTGGCTAAATATGCTAAGTTGGTTTCTTCTAGCAGTATCGGTGCTGTGACTGATTTAGGTTTGGGTTAAAGTAGGAAATTTTAACCGCAGAGGTCGGCAGATAAACGCTTCGGAACGCAGATACAATTTTATCTGCGTTCATCTGTGTCCATCCGCTGATATCTGCGGTTACAAAATTCCCAAATTAACGGGGCTGATTCAAAAAGCGGCCTGCCATCGACATGGCGTCAGTAATATCTACATCACCGTCTCCATCTGAATCTAAAAATGTATTCAAAACGGGATTGCTGCCTTGGACTGGATTTTGGGCGTTGCCGCCGGTTTGTAGCAAATTCAGTATGAGCGGCACCAAAACAGGTATCATCGCCTGCACTGTGGCGTTATTCAAACCGGTTCTGTGGGCGATATCGTTCACTATCTGCGTGAGTTGGCCTGCGCCGAACAAACTCTGTACCGCTTGCGGATTGGGATTTGTGCCGCTAAATTGGTTGACAACTTGTTGAGCTTGTGCGTCTCCTGACTGCGATCGCACGTCTTGTAATGCCGATCGCACGTATCCGCCCAAAACCGACATTGCTAGCTGAGTCGTGCCCGTATTGACGCCCTGGTTGCTGCTCAACTGTTCTACCGCACCGAGAATGTTGCCCAACTGATTGGGGTTTGCTTGTTGGTTGGGATTGTCGATCGCGCTCAAAATTTGGTCAAATAGTCCCATAATTTTCGCTCCGTACAGTGATTGCTCAACTTTAAATTATAGCAAATCCTGTTTTTCAAGATGATGGAAAATAGTTTTTATTTTGGTATGATCACTCAGTGGGTGGGGTAGCGACAGCCACTCAGTAAGCAATCTCATACCCTTTTAGATTTGAGATTTGAGATTTTAGATGGGGAATGAATTCGGACATCAGAGTGGGGAGCTTGCTGGCAGTTGCATTGTTTTTTAAACAGGGATAAAAACTGAGGATTTTTAAGTTTTTACAGTTCCTCTTTTTTGGGGATTGGTGGGCACGTTCTCGTTGCCTAGGGAATTATATTCGCGAGCAACTGGAGGTTGTAAGAGCGTATTTTGCCTGAAACCCTCATGCTTAATCGGCAGGGCGATCGCAAATTCCGTCCCCCTTCCCACCTCAGACCAAAAGTTAATTGTCCCCCGGTGTTTCTTGACGATAATTTCGCGACCAATTGCCAATCCCAAACCAGTACCTACACCTCTCGGTTTAGTAGTAAAGAATGTTTCAAACATTTTTTCTTGACTCTCTGGTGCTATTCCCGTACCGTTATCAGAAATTCGCACTACCACTGAGTCGTCGTCCAAGTATTCTGTAGCAATCACAATCCTCGGCGAAAAACTCGGTGCTTCCTGGAGTGAGTCCGAAGCCGATTGTTTTTTCGCCTCCGCTGAGCTGGCTTTCTCAATTTTTGCTTTCTCTTCCACAGCATCTAGTGCATTGTTGAGAAGGTTCACAAATACCTGGTAAAGCAAACCCATATAGCCTTCCACATTCGGAATATTGCCGTAATGTCGCACCACTTCAATGCCTTGTTTAATGCGGCTGTTGAGAATCAGCAAACTGCTGTCTATGCAGGCGTGCAAATCGACGGGATGAGGGGCTGCCTCATCGAGGCGAGAAAAATCTTTCAAACTTAAGATAATAGCTTTTGCTCTTTCAGCGCCTACTTGCATTGAGTCCAATATTTTGATCAAATCTTCTTTGAGAAAATCGATGTCTATTTCTTCGCCTTTCGCCAGCACTGCGGCAGGCGGGTTGGAAATTTCTGTTTCGTAAGTTTTGAGCAAATCTAAAATATCTTCAACATAATTTCTGGCCGGATCGATATTGGCATAGATAAAATTGATTGGGTTGTTAACTTCGTGAGCAACACCGGCTAACATCCGCCCCAAAGTTGCCATTTTCTCATTTTGAAGTATCTGGCTTTCTTGTTCAGATTTCAATTCTTTGAGCAACTGATTTACTTTCTGAATCAGTTGATTCAGGGAAGCTGCTAATACTCCTACTTCATCGGTGCTGGTAACTGGTACTTGCAACTGAAAATTAGATTCTTCAGTCACTCGCTGAGCGATTTTAGTTACAGCGGCGAGGGGTTTGGCGATCGCCCGACTGGTGAAGCCCGCCAGCAGTGCTGCAACGACGATCGACAGTGCCATGCTACCCAAAATTATTTGCACCCGCAGCGCCTGGGCTCGCAGCAGATCCTCCCGCCCTGCATCTTCTTGCAATGCGGCGCGATCGATAATTTCTGCTATATCATTGACCGCCCTATCTAGTTGCAACCCAATTTTATCTCGCTCCAAGTTAGACAGCAACTTGCGTTTAACACTTTTTCGATCGGCTTTTTTGGGCAAATTACTTATTTTTTTATTAACTACTTCTAGCTGGTCAATGTAATTAGACAGTAGCGAACCGTAAGTTTGTTTAAAACTTTGTAAACCTTCTATCTGTTCGTCCCTGTGTTTCTGATTATTAAGTTCTGATAGGGAAAATTTAAAACTGTAGATATTGTTTTGTAGTTCTTGGTATTTCCTGTCAAATATTTCTGGCTTGTCGAGCCCGTAAATCAGCCACTCTTGGCTGTTTTGTATCCGCAGCAAAGCCACCTGCAACTTATTTAAAAGCTGACTTTCGCGATCGATGTGTACTTGATTATTAGTTTTTCGATAGTAATGAGTGCCCACCAACATCCCGACAGTCGTTCCCCCAATAGCAACACAAAGAGCCAGTGCGTAGCCACGGCAGATTTTGTCGTGAATACTGAGGTTGCGGAAGGAACGGGCTATGTGACCGAAATAATTGGGCTTTGGTGGTTGAGTCTCTTTGATGTTATGCTCGCAAGAGGTAGAGAGTTCTTGTGAAGGCTGATTCAAATGTTTGAGCTGCATAGATGCTAACCTGTGAATAATTCACGCACTGACAATTCAGTCTAACTTAACTCGCGGCTGATTTGAGATCACCGCATTGATATTTAATGTGATAATTTTTGTAAATTAGGACGCTCTTACCTTGCCTAAGAAACCCGGTTTCTGGTTTCTACTTTCGGAGCTTCCAGGAGGCACTGGTGTTAAAAAACTGGGTTTCTGTTAATATAGCGCCCATATATTGAGTTGCCTCAGTAGAAACATTCTCTGTATTCACTTATTTTTTTAACATACTTCGTTTTTTTTTACGCCGAGTTACCAAATAATTGGGTCTAAAGCCCCGTCCTTATAGGACGGCTTTAATTCGTCAAACTATGAAGAATTGTTGAGTGTACAGATTTGCAAGTAAAAGTATTTGTAGAAGTGGTAAACTATTCCCATGATAGTATTAGAGTTTAAGTTAAAGGGCAAAGCAGAGCAATATCGGATCATCGACGAGATGATCAGAACAGCTCAATTTGTCCGAAATAAAACTCTAAAGTATTGGACAGAAAATCAAGGAGTTAAGTTAGTAGACCTATATAAACAATGCGCCATCATGGCAAAAGAGTTTGAATGGGCAGGTAAACTTAATTCGATGGCACGTCAAGCCTCGGCGGAACGTACCATTTTTGCTATTCAACGTTTTTTTGCTAATTGTAAAGCTAAGAAACCAGGGAAAAAAGGATACCCGCAGTTCAAGAAACATACTCGATCCGTTGAGTATAAAACTTCGGGTTGGGAAATTTGTACCGACAAAAGATGTTTGACACTCAAAGATGGTTTTGCTGCTGGAAAGTTCAAGTTAATCGGTAGTCGAGACTTGCATTTTTATGCGCCAGGTGAGATAAAACGAATCAGAATTGTGCGTCGTGCTGATGGGTAATACGCTCACTTTTGTATCAACGTGGAGCGGAAAGAGGAAACTATTTCCACTGGTAAAGCTATCAGAATAGATGTGGGACTGAATCACTTCTATACCGACAGTGATGGCGAAACTGTTGCCAACCCTCGTTACCTCGGCACTGCCCTGAATCACCGTGATTGGTATAATGTTTGTGTCCTTTAGGTTACAGAGCCATGAACTGTGTATATTGCGAGAGTGCACATATTGTCAAGAACGTTGTCAAGAACGTTGTCAAGAACGTTGTCAAGAACGTTGTCAAGAACGTTGTCAAGAACGTTGTCAAGAACGGCAAAGACCAATCCACTGGACAAAAGATTCAGACCTATCTTTGCAAGGATTGTGGACGACGGTTC